>JASIKV010000077.1 GCA_030049455.1 Terriglobia bacterium | reverse complement strand
TATTGCGCCCAGAAAGGATTCGCCGCGGCCACCAGCCCGCCGGTGCCGCCCACTTCCACCACGGCGTTGAGCGCTTCGTCCTGGCCCACGCCCAATTCGTTCTGCAGGGCCGCGAGAAAAATGTCGAGCGGGTTGCCGCTCACCCATCGTGGGTTGTCATTCGACACCGGATAGCTGTTGGCCTGCCACTGCGCGCCCCCGGGTTGCCAGGAGTTCTGCTGCCCCGGCAGGTACTCCTCCGGCCCGCCATTCGCCCACAGAAATGCTCCCTGCGCAAAGCGCTTCAAGTCGCCCGCGCGCAGGATCACGCGCCCATCGGTGTCGAATCCGATTTCAGAAATCTGCATGATGTGCAGGGGTACGAAGTCGCCGAGCGAGCTGCCGGGAAATCCCATGCTGAAGGAGACGATTTGGCCGATCAATTCTTCCTGAGCCGCCAGCGTGTGCAGAACGCCGCAGGGATCGATGCAGCGGATTTCCATCTGGCCGACGGAACTTGAGCCGTTCTTATCGTCGACGGATTGTTCCGCGCCCGCGGGAACGTACATATAAGGAAGCATCTGCGGCAGGCCGGCCACGGTCAGCACCAGGCTGGGATTGGTCGCCACCAGCCACATCCAGGCTGTGGGAGCGAGCGCCGGCCATACTTCGAATTCATATGGCAGGCCGCGTGCCGCCAGCGAGTAAGCCAGCAGTGAACCATTTCCCGTCGCTTGCAAAATCGTCGCCTGTCCGCTGACCAGAGTGGTAAGCACCGCATCAATCGTGGTGCCCAAGCCCGTAAAGAATTCCGCCAGGCCGGTGATGTTGTAAAGTTCAAGGAGCATCAGAATCATGCCCCAAGTGCCCTCCTGCCAAACCGAAAGCGGCGAGCCGGAGTATCCGCCGGTGGAATCGTTGTAGGGCTTCATGCCGCTGAAAGGCGTCGAGATGGAATAAGCCTCGTTGTAGGAATTCGTGGCGTTCGAAAGCGCAATCGTCTGGTTGGTCAGAAGAAAATTCTGGTACACGAACTGTGCGCATTGCAGTGCGATGTCGTCGCGATTGCTGGCGTGCGCCCAAAGCGCCGCCCAGTGGCCCGAGGCGTCAAGCGCCTGGCTGGTGTCGAGGGTGCTCCCCGTCACGCCCTGGGCAAAGTGCCCCGGCACCGACCCGGAAGGCTGTATATAAAGGTTTGCCAGCATGTTGATGTCGATGCTCTCGGCGGCGGCGCTGGCGGCTTCGGCGGAGGCGGTGAGCGAACTCGCCTGGGTGGAAGTAATCTGGCCTGTCTTCAGCAAATTTGTGGCCGCCACCGGCAGCAGATTCGCGGCGCGCTGGAACGCGAACCACAAATCGATTTGATGTTCAGTGGAAACGGTCTCCACAGCTCCCGGCACGAACTGATAACCCGGATCGACGTAGCTCCCGTACCCTTCGTAGAACAAGCCGTTGGTAAGGTCTGACGCCGTGCTCTGCAAGCTGAGCAGGAACGTGATCATTCCCTGCAGGGGCAGAGTGGGAGTGAAGTCCTGCGACAGGGTCATGTAAGCGCAGTAAGCATAAACCACCCACGCCATCGCCCCGGCGCGAATGTATGCCTGGTCCACCTGGCCATTATAGGTGTCGTAGCTGAAGCTGAGAGTATTCGCCGGCTGAAGGTTGCCGACGCTCAGGTTGTCGAAGTAAAGGTCGGTACCCGCCGCGGTCAGCGTCAATTTAAATCCCGTCATCTTGACGAGCGTATCGCTGACGAGACTTGAAATTTCAGACTGCAAGTTTACCAGCGTGGTCCGCCACAGGGTCGCTCCCGGGCCGATGGGCAAGGTGATGACCGTTCCCGACAGTGTCGCCGGCCCCGCCGCCCCGTTGGTTACCTGGATGTCGGTAACCAACCCGCTCGCAGTCACGATGCTGACATCGAAAATGAATCCCACCGCCGGGCCTTCCATGTGCTCAAAGCTGATGTAACCATCCGTGGTGTCGGGGAATCCGCTGCCCACGTAGGTGAAGACGTCGTTGGCGGAGCCCGCGTGAAAATCCAGAATGTTGCCGGTGCCGTAAGGGGGTTCCTGCGGCGAGACGGAATTGGCGGCGATGTTCGAAATCGTCGCGCCTGTGCCGGTTGCCGACCACTTAGCCGTTCCACCCTCTTCTGCGTTTTCAAGCACCGTCGAAGCAAGGTATTCCGGCGCCGAAAGGAATGCGTTGAGCTGATTAATAATGTTACTCGCCGCCGTAAAATTTCCCGCCGAGGTGTAAGCGAGAATGGCCAGCGCGGCGTCGTAGATGTATCCGCGGTTCTGGATGGCGGGAATGTCCGTCGCGCCCGGGTCGGGCACGTAGAGCGGATCGCTGGTGGGCACGTCGAATGAACGCGGCAGGTCGGAGTAAGCCAGCTCCGCTCCCGCGGAATCGAAGATCTCCGTCCAGCCCACCACCGGGTCGTCATAGAGAATGTGGACCTCGGCAGTGCCGGGCGTGGCGATGAGGCTTGAGCCCGCGCGCGCATGGAAACCGTCGCTCTGCACGATGATGGGAATATTGTCTTCCAGCAGGTATTCGATGTCGGTCTTGATGTAGACCTGCGCTTTGTAGCCGGTAAGCTGGCCGCCCAGCGTGGCGTTCGCCTGCGGAGTCTGGCAGACGCCGGTATTCGTGTGCGCCACCCAGCCCGCGGGAATTGCCGGGCCGTACCAGCCGCTCGTGGGCTGCGTCACGCTGGTGGGATAGAGCGCCGCGAGCAGCAGTCCGGGGAAAACGTTCGCCATGCTCCAGGTGTAACCGCCCGCGTAGGCGCCGCTGCCGATGGGCACGATGGTTTGCAGGCTCGAGCTGCCCTGGTAATACCAGACGTCGGTGTGAACGAATAAATCCACGCGATAGGAACTCGGCGAGTTCAGAAGATTGAAGGCGTAGCCCGTCGCCACCCAGCCGATGTTTTCATATCCCAGCGCAATCAGTTTCCAGACTTGCGTGTTGTCGCCGGTCAGCGCGCCCAAGGTGGTCGGCCAGTTGGGCGGATTGCTGGTGTTGGCCGTGACGCCGTTGTAGAGCGCCATCTGCACGTTGTCGTTCGAGTCGACGATCAGCGCGCCGAAGGGATAAATGGCGTTGGCGGTCCACTTGGCGATCACGCCGGCGGTCTGCGGAAGCCCGGGGGTGATCTGGCTCGATCCGGCGTTGTAGAGCAGCGTGTTGATGGATTGCTGCATCGCCGTCGTGACCACATAACCGTTGGCCAGCAGATTTCCCCAGGGCAGCGCCTGGCCCGATTCGTTGATCGGATAACCGTCGGGACCCAATTGATTGTCGGGATACATGCCGGGCGGAAGCGTCGCCACGATGGATTCAATCTGATTCATCGCGTAGGGAGTCTCCTGCGCGCCGCTTACCGTCAGGCCCGTCAGAAAATTGATGAGCGAGCTGAGGCCGCATTCGACCAGACCCGTGGAAGGTTCGGTCGTGACCGCGGAACTCGTCGCGCCCTGCGTGAGCGCGGCGTTCCCCAGCCAGTTGCCCGCCGGGCTGGTCTGCCGGGAGTAAAGCCACGCCAGCGATTGATTCATCGCCGGCCAGAAATCCCCGGGCCAGTATTGTGAAACGTTAGGCATTTCAAAAAGGGAAAAGTGTGAAGGGTAAAGGCTAAAAAGCGCCTCGATCACCGCGGTCCATTTACCCTTTATCCTTTACCCTTCAACCTTTCTTTCCCGCCATCGCGGAATTAAGTTCCATAACCACCAATCCCCCACCACATCACGCCGTAACCCGTCGTGGTGAGCGACTGAACGGTCGACGGAGTAAAGCTTGCGAGCACGATTCCGAATTGAGGGATCTGCAGGATGTAGAGCGGCTGCTTCGCCTGCGTGTTCAAGCCCGTTTGCCAGGTTTGGTTTCCGGAAATCATTTTCTTTTCCTTCGTCCTTAGTCCCTTGTCATTTGTCCTTGGTCCGTTGTCCTTAGTCCTTCGTTTCCTGGGGCGTCTTGCAACGTCGTTCGCCTGCGAAAAACAATTGACCAATGACAAAGGACAAATGACGACCTTACGTAACCACCAACCTAAACTTCAGGTGAAAGCTGTATTGCCCAGCCGCCTTGTAGGCCGCCGTCCAATTCGTGTCCTCGAGCCAATAATTCGTGAACGTGGGCTGCGAGCTGTCCGGGTAATAAGCGAACACCCCGCCCTGAAGCGCGTAACTCATGAACTGCGCCCACGCCTGCACGTCGCTTCCCACCGCGACCCAATCCATATCGAGGTCCAGGAAATTGTCGATGCGCTCGAGAATCGACTCGCGCACGCCGCTTGAAGCCAC
>JASIKV010000076.1 GCA_030049455.1 Terriglobia bacterium | reverse complement strand
CGGGCCCTGGAACACCATTTAATTAGATGCTTCCCATCCCCGCTCCGCTTCAATACTGGCCGGCAATTATGCAACCCTGGCGAGGAAAGGCAGGTTGCGGTATTGCTCCCGAACCCCCAGGCCATATCCCACCAGGAACCGGCCGGAAAGCTTGAAGCCCGCGTAATCCACAGGGATATCGGTCTTGCGCTCGTCGGCCTTGTCCAGGAAGGTGGCAATGCGCAGGGAAGCCGGCTTCTGCATCATCAGCATGCGGCACAAATGCTCCAGCGTTATCCCCGACTGCAGCACGCCCTGGACGATCAGCAGTTCCTTATCGGCTGCCTCTACCGGGGGAATAAACATGATCTCCCTCAAATGCACCGACCCTGCATCATTGTCGCGCATCTGCGAGCGGACGAACGAGCAATCCACAGGAATGGTCATGGCGCGTACCAGGTCCGCCATAAAGACAAAACAGTCTTCCAGAACGCCCACCACGTGCAGGGTCTTGCCGGCATAGTCCTTGCTGATCTGGCGGGCCATTTCGCGCACCCGCGTGCGGATGTCCTTCTCATTTACCACGATCTTCAGGCGTGCGCCAGCCGCCTTCGCCTCCTTGGTTGGACGGCTCTTCTTGAGTTTGGTTGCAGGGCGTTTTTTCATGCTGGCTTTTTCCGGGCGACCGGCGACGGCCGCGTCGATACCTCCTCCACAATGACCACCTGCGCGGTCTGGTCGGTTGCCGCCGCCTCCCTGGCCGGGGGAAATCCTCGCACCCACACGATTTCACCCGCACAGAGCAGGATGGGCCAGCCCTTGCGCCGAACCTCCGGGATCTTCCGCTCGCGAAAAAGCTCTTTCAGTTTGCGAGACCCTCGGCTACCCACTGGACAGAAAGTATCCCCTGCCCGCCAATTGCGCAGCTCCAATTCTCCGCGCAGCTTTTGCAGGTCAAGGCCCACGAGCTTATCGGAATTATACCCCCGGGCGGTGTCCCCGGCGCTAAGAATTTTGAAATGAAATGTTTTCTCCAACTCAGGGACCAGGCATTCGCCCGGAACAGACACGGGGAGCGAATAGTCGCCGTTGGCACTCTCATCGCCGGCTGGACAAACCACCAGCCACGAAAATTCCTTGCGAACCACGCTCCCCCCCGGCAGGGTTTGCACCTTACCGCTCTGCGACTCGGCGGCAAAATGCCGCAAGGCTTCGATGTGCGCATGGCTCAGGCCGTGCAGCGTGCCGCGCACCGCCATTAGCATTTGCCGGAGCACCCGGCGGGCCAGGGCAGGAGGGAAATCCAGCAGAGCCCGGACCGGAATGCGCTCCTCCCTGCCCTCGTGAAGGCGCCAAGGCAGCGCGCGGTCACGGGCGAGGCGTTCGAGGCAAGCCTCATCGTCGCGAGCGCGCTCGGCCAATTGGTTGAGGAGGGGAATAACCTCCGGGTTGTATTCACGGGAAAGCAGGGGCAGCAATTCCCCCCGGACTTTGTTTCGCCGCAGCCGCACGTTGAGGTTTGAAGAGTCGACGCGATATTCGAGGCCGCGCACGGCAACTTCCCTAAGCACCTCGTCGCGCGTAACACTGAGGAAAGGACGAACCACTTTGCCTTCCAGCAGCGGATAGATTCCACCCAGGCCGCGGGTTCCCGTGCCCCGCAGCAGGCGCATCAGCACGGTTTCCGCCTGGTCGTTGGCCGTGTGCGCCGTGGCCACGCAATCCAGCCGCCCCTGATCAACCAGCGAGAAGAAGTAGTGATAACGCAGGTCACGCGCCACGGCCTCCAGGTTGGCGTGACGCGCGCGCGCTTCGCGACCCACTTCCGCTTCGCTGCGCAGGTATTTGAGGCCCAGCCTTTCGGCCAGGCTGCGCACCAGGGCTTCGTCACCCTCGGATTCCACGCCGCGCAGGCGATGATTGAAATGAACAACTGAGAGTGTCAACCCCAGTTCGCGCGCCAGTGCTTCCATGAAGTGCAAGAGCAAGATAGAGTCCGGCCCACCCGAAACTGCCACCCCCACGCGCTGCCCGGAGTGGAAGAACGCCTTGCGCCGCACCTCCTGCGTCCAGCGAGAGTAAAGGTCAGGCCGACGATGCATAAGTGTCCCGCTCGCCTCAATTGTAACACTGAGGCAAGTCTCCCTCGGACTCGGCCTCCAATAGCCAAGGGAGTATCCTGCCATCAAAGAGTCACAACTGCTTTCTGTGAGGAGGAAGTTAGCATTCCCGAGAGCGCCGGCGCCGGTGACTTGGTGAAGTCCCGCGTGCTGCAAATGCTCATTCGGTGAGGTCGAGTTTACAGACGGCGGAACCATGCGCGGCAAGCCGGGAGAACACGGCCTTCCAGGCCGTGCCAGCTTCACGGGCTGGAAGCCCGTGCCACGACTACCGCGCGCGGCGCAGGGCTCGGCCGGGCTTGGCTCCGGTGTGCTCGCCGGCGTGGATCACTTCCACTCCGTTCACGAAAACCTCGGAGACACCCGTGGCAAAAACCATGGGCTTTTCAAACGTGGCATTGTCCTGGATGGTGGCGGGATCGAAAACCACCACGTCAGCAAAATTCCCTTCGCGCAGCAGGCCGCGGCGGTCAAGTCCGATGTTTGATGCAGGGAGCGAAGTCATTTTGCGCACGGCTTCCTGCACGGTCAGCAGCTTTTCATCGCGAACGTATTTGGCATAGACGCGCGCGAAATTTCCGAAGGCGCGCGG
>JASIKV010000075.1 GCA_030049455.1 Terriglobia bacterium | reverse complement strand
TGGGGGCAAACCTGTGCTCCATTTAATCAAAGATAAACAATTGATTCTAAACCGGATATTGATGTCTTAAGGTAAAAATCGACCGTTCACTCTCGCGCACAGCCGCAGGAAATGGCGTATGAAAAGGTGGTTTAAATTGTCTTTTTCAAGCCCTCGAATTTGCTCGAGTAATCTTCGCTTCAAAATGACCCTAATAGTCTACACCGATTCGCGCCTTTGGCCAAGTGGATTTTGCAGAATGCGTCAAGTATCCATCCCTCGACTTGACACAACGGTTCAGTTGCCTTAAGTTTCTTGCCAATAATTGGTATGATGGTATGGCATCCGGTTGACACAACAGCAAAAAGGCGTCGACCTCCCTGTGGTGGCTTATGGCTGAGAAGGCACAACTCAAGGCGGAAGGCTTGGCTTTTGGCCACTCTCTCCAATCCACGTTTAAAACCGTCATCATGTATTCGGTGGATCACCCGGCTGCGGTGCGCGCAACCTCCCAGATGTTTGACTCCTTGAGCAAAATCCTCAACAAAACCCAGCAGTTTACCTTTGGATTTCTCAATAAACGCATTCTGATCAATGAACTGCTGACCGACGACGCCAGTCTTTCCCAGCTCGAGGGTGAGTTTTTCCGGCGAGGCATTGGTGCCATCACTTTTTCCGCCGGCATTACTCTTGGTGAATTCAAGCGCGGCCTCTCCATCGTGGGAACGCGGCCGAAAGTCATTGAGGAAAAAGGAGGTATTGAACCCTTTCTCCAGCAAAACCCACTGGTGGGGATGCGCGTCCTGCCGGCCATAACTCCCGAAGGCGAAGACACTGTTCTGCAGATGAACCCCGAATCATACCTGATGGCCCAGGGGATTCTGGGGCCAGGCAAGGCGGGTGGCGGCCCGGGATTGGAATCGCTTCTGCGCTTTGTGGGCATGGAGGCTCCCGCCGGTTATGCCGGTGGACCCAAGGAGGCGCTTGACCTTGCTGGGAAAGCCACCCAAGCCTCGCTGATGATGCCCGGAGCGGATCCGCGCGAATCCCTGCGGGCGCTGACGCGCATGCTTCAGGAATTCACTCCAAGCCTCCTGCTCTCCACCTTGCCGCCGGAAAAACAGGCGGAGCTGGCTGGAAGCCCCCCGGAGGCTGTGGCAGAAAGCATGGTGGAGGACCTGACCGCCGATCTGGCCGGAAGGCAATTGACCAATGATCCCGCGCGCGCCATGCTTCCCGCCGTGCAGGAACAGGTGGTTCAAATCCTGATGCGCGGCATGCAGGCCACGCACGTCGCCGAGCGCGTTCTGCAAAAACTTTCCCACGTGGTTGAGGATGCCCACCTTCCCCCTGAAGTCTTCAATCGCATTCGCCAGGAAATCATGTGGGTGCAGATGGAGCCGCAGGAAAAACACGCCCAGCTTATGCGGATCTATCAATACGACGATCAGGATTTCCAGCGCTTGATCAAATACCTCCAGGAGGCAATGGCGGCCGGACAGGTGAAGGACGTTACGGAGGCTGTGGAACACTTTCTCGGCTTCCTCGGCTCGCCTCCTGACCTATCGCGCTCCCAGGAAATTGCCAAAGTTTTGCAAATCCTTCCGATTGTTACCAGCCCCACCACCATGCCCCTTTTGCGATCCATGGCGGCTCGCCTGAGCAAAGAAATGCTGGAGGGGCCGCGCGCCGACGCTGCCTCCCACCAGAACGTTCTGAAGTGCCTGACCGCCATCACCCAGGCGGCCGCGGGCTACGAGGATTTCGCCGCCGTCCATCGAATCGGCTTGGATATTGAGGCCTCCTATTCCAAGGAGGTCGCCGGGCATCACGACTGTTGCGGTCGGGCGCTGGAGGACCTGCTGCCCATGGGGGCCTTCGAGCGGGTCATTGAGCTCTACATGGCCAAGCGCGACGACCCGGGCTGGGCGAAGGTCGTCGGATCGTTCGCCAAGTGGGAAGGTCCAAAGAGCGGCGAAGTGGTCTTCTCGCTCCTCGAGAAGGAGAATTCCGCCGCCAATCGGCTTCGCCTGGTGCGCATGTGCGCGCCACTGCTCGGTAGTGCGGCCATGGTGGCGGCGCGGCGAAGGCTTTCCGACGAGCGCTGGTACGTCGTGCGCAACGCCTGCACGGTGTTGGGCGAGGTTTGCGATCCCGACTTGCCCGCGCAATTGCGCATAGCGCTTCGCCATTCCGATGATCGCGTGCAGCAGGCCGCGGTAACTTCCATGATCAAGTGCAAAGTCGCGGGGCGCGGGGCGGGGCTTGCCGAGGCGCTGCCGCACCTGAAAGGCCAGGCCCTCGATACCGCGCTGGACGAGCTTTCTTTCATGAAAGACCCTGACAGCGTCGCCGGCCTGCGCGATTTTGTCCTGGCCAAGACCGGGGCCCGAACGGGGCTTCTTGAAAAGGCCGTCCGCGCGCTCGCCGCCATCGGGTCGCCGGAAGCTGTAAGCATTCTCGGCAAGGTTCTTTCTGATTCCGCGCAGCCGCCCTCGGTGCGCAACCTGGCGCTTACGGGACTCGGCGGAAACCCTCAGTCTGCCGCCAAGAAAGTTCTGGCAGAGTTTGTTCGTGCCGCGCCCAATGATCCCCTGGCAGCTCAAGGCAAGAAGTATCTGGCGGCTTGATTTCGGTTTTTACCTTGGAGTGCGAGAGCAGCAGGTCCCGTCTTCGAAGCGTAAATCCCATCGCTGAGGCCAGGCGTTGCCCTTTAATCAAATTGGCTATTTCTGTGGGCTATGAATAGTGTGCGGATGGTAGGGGCGCACCGGGATGCACCCCTACGATCCTTTGGGCTGGGTGAACCGAATCCGGAACTCAATGGCAGGCACCGTGGACTGCCTTTTCCGCGGTCCGCGGTTCCTGAAATTTAATGGTGCTCGGGTCCGCCCCCATGGGCCGGCTTGGCATATCCGGCGGCGTGCTCATTCGTCGCCTCGTGGGGCGGATGGGCCACGGTGTTGCCTTTTCCATCCCGCGCCTCGTTGGCATGGAAGTGGTTGAACGCCTCTTCTCCCTTTTCCGGCACGGGTCCCTTGTAACCGTGGCGGGGATCGAAGCGGTTGTCGACGTGCCCGACAAAGCCCTTGGGGCCATGGAACCACGGGCCGGCACCGATGAAGACGCCGCCCACGAACCAGTCGGGACCATAATACCCGTAGGGAGCGCAGTCGTACGGGGCATAGTCAAAGTAGCCGTAGGGGCAAACCGGCGCTACGCCGATATTGACGCCTATGGAAACCTGCGCCGGGGCCTTGGACACACCGCTCATCACTATCATCGCCAGAGCAGCCATTGCTAGAGCTTTCCACCGAAACATATTTCCTCCTTAACTAAGATTTAAGTTAAAGCCTGAGTTTGCATTTCATGATCCTTGAAATTGACTACAATCGGTTAGACGGCAGCACAGTAAGAATCGTTGGTTGCTTCCCCACATCCGAATGACTTCTTATGGCCATTCGCCGGGGCTCAGAGCGCCCCCCTGCTGTCATCAAAACGCCACGGGTAAGGTCGCCAGCATTCGCGCTGCGGGTTTTTGCATTTCCCACTCAGGCTTTTCGTCCGTCAGATGAAGCCCCGGCATGCGCTTGAGCAGGGTTGAGAATACAATAGATCCCTCCGCGCGCGCCAGCGGCGCCCCTACACAGAAGTGAATTCCCATTCCGAAGGCAAGATGCCGGTTGTCCTTGCGCCGAATGTCAAAGCGGTCGGGATCGTTAAAAACGGCCGGGTCGCGGTTTGCGGCGTTGAGCATCTGAAACACCGTCTCGCCCTTGCGAATCCTCCGGCCGCCCATATCCGCGTCCTGCTTCATCAAGCGCGGCTGGCGGGCGATGGGACTTTCGTAGCGCAGCATCTCCTCAATGGCAGTGGGCATGAGCGCGGGCTCATCTTTCAGAAGCTGCATCTGGTCGGGGTGGCTCAGCAGCGTGTAAATGCCATTGCCGAGCAGTGACGTTGTGGTTTCGTGCCCCGCTACCAGCAGGGTGATGCAGGAATTGACCAGCTCCGCCTCGGTCAGCCGGTCGCCTTCGGATTCGACGGCCGCCAGTTCGCTGACCAGGTCTTTGGCGGGGTTCCGCTTTTTCTCGCGGATCAGGTCAATCATGTAGGGGCGGATTTCAACCAGCGCCTTCTGCGATTTGTGAATAACCTCCGGCGCGGGTTTGTTAACCCCCTGAAAGGCCAGAATCTCATCTGCCCATTGCTTGAACTGGTTGACCTGGGAGCGTGGTACGCCGAAAATCTCCGAAATCACCGTGACGGGCACGGGAATCGCCAGGTCGCGGATGATGTCCATGCGCCCGGACGGCTGCACAGCGTCCAGAAGCTCATCCACAATTTCCTGAATGCGTGGCCGCATGGATTCCACCACGCGGGGCGTGAATGCTTTGGAGACCAGGGCGCGAAACCGCGTGTGGTCCGGCGGGTCGGAATGGATAAGACTCTTGGGGCGATAGTGCTCTTCGAAAACTTTGAACTCCGCGCGGCGTTCGGGCGGTAAATACTCCACGACCCTGCCCAGGCGGCCTTCGTTCGAGTATTGCGTGAAATCTCTGAACGTGGTCACCATGTCGTCATAGCGGGTCAGCACCCAGGCGCCCATGGAATCGCTCCAATGCACGGGATCTTCCTCGCGCAGTTGGCGAAGGATGGGATAAGGGTCCTCCATGAATTCGCGCGTCACCAGCAGATCGTCCAGGGCTTTCAGTGAAGCTGTTTCCATGGGTTTATTTTGACCAATATCGGCGGGACAGTCGAGGGGAAAGCTATAAAAAGCTTGCACCACAGAGACCACGGAGGTTCACAGAGAAAAACCTCTCTGTGTAACTCTGTGTTCTCTGTGGTGAGAGCTTTCCTTAGAAAAATCGGCGCTTAATTTCGCGCTTCATCCTCCCCCACAGCGAACGGGTCGGAGCCGATGGGCATTCCATCCGGCGGATCGTTGGGCTTCGTCAGGTCGAGCTGCTTGGGGTCTTCCTGGAGCTGCTTGATTTGCGCGAGTGCAAAGAAAAAGTGGGCGCGCCAGGAATCATCCGTGAGGGTGGGAAGCTGCGTCCCCAGCCACGTCTTCAGGTCATTGAGCTTCAGCGCGGCGATGCCGCGCACCTGGTCCGGGGCGTGCTCGTTCATTTCAAGCGTGATCAGGTCGTAGAGCGCGACGTTATCGACCACTTGCTGAATCTGCCCGTTGTAACCCGAGTCGCGCGGGGATTTCCAGGTCGCAGCAAGAGTCTTGTCGAGTATCTCACCGAAACCCGGATTCCTTGCGTCTCGGGCGTTGTACTCAATCAGCCGCATGGCGCGTTCGGGATCAAAAATGAAAGTCAGGGTGTGCTCCGCCGCAGCTTCGGCGGGGGCAAGCGCGTCAAACGCCGGCGCGGTGCGGATGTGGAAATCTTCTTTCGGGCTGCGGCCATATTCCGGCGGGCGAGGCGGAATCAAATGCAGAAGCGGTTCCGGCAATGCCAGCACCTGGGGACGGAGCGTGGCCAGAACCGCTTCGAGCGCCCGGCGCTGCTCGCGCGCGTCAACAATTTCCGCAGGTGTCTGCCCGTCGCCACGCAATGCAAACGTGTAGTTCAACCCGCCGATGACTTTCGCCGCGGCTTCCACCTGATAGCGGTGATAGAGATAAAGCGGCACCAGAACTTCTTCCAGCGTGGCGAGCGGAGCGCCCTCGCGAATATTGTTTTCGGAGAAGCGCTTCAAGCCCGCGGCGCGCACCTGCATCACGCGGCCCAACTCGTCCACGGCGTTTGAGCCCGAATCCCAAAGGTGCGCGACCGGGCTGGCGCCGCCGGGGGGACGCGCATCCTGATCCGTCAGGTAGCGCTGGCCGCCGGCGAATGCATCGTTCAGCAACTTGTCGAGCGCAGCGGGCTCATCCGTGCCGGGCGCGAAATCCTGGTAGCCGAAAGCAATGGCAACTTTGTCCCAGGTGCCGATTCCGGTGGCGTAAGCGTTGGAGAGGTCGGGAATGCCGTCGGCTCCCAGCGTGACCAGCGGCGGCGGATAATCCATCACGGAGGCGCGATCTACCGTGCTGGCGGCGAAGTTGTGCGCCAGGCCGAGCGTGTGTCCAACTTCATGCGCGGCAAGCTGGCGCAGGCGCGCGAGCGACATCTCCATCATCTTGTCAGTGACCGGCTGGCCCTTCACGTAAGGCGCGAGCAGCCCCTCGGCGATCAGATAATCCTGCCGCACGCGCAGCGAGCCGAGCGTTACCTGACCCTTAATGATTTCTCCCGTGCGCGGGTCGACCACGGCGCCGCCATACGACCACCCGCGCGTGGCGCGATGCACCCACTGGATGACGTTGTAGCGGATGTCCATTGGGTCGGCGTCGGGCGGAAGCAGTTCGACGCGGAAGGCGTCCTTGTAACCCGCCGCTTCAAACGCCTGGTTCCACCAGCGCGCGCCTTCGAGCAGCGCGGAGCGGATGGGCTCGGGCGCGCCGGGGTCGAGATAGTAGACGATGGGCTTGACAGGTTCGCTCATCGCTGCCGTGGGATCCTTCTTCTCCAGGCGGTGGCGAATGGTGAAGCGCTGCACGATCGGCTCACCTACCGGCGTGGCGTAATCCATGAACTGGACGCCAAAGTATCCCGAGCGAGGGTCGAAGGGCCGGGGCTTGAAGCCGGGCGGCGGAAGCTGGATGAACGCCTGGTGCTCGCGCACCGTAATCGCCTGCGGATCGGGAACAACTTGCCGCACGTAAGGGCCGGGTTCGTCGCCGGTGAAGGTCAGCGTGGCCTCAACCTCCGTATTCTGCGGAAAGTTCTTGGTGCGCGGCAAATAGATAGCGCAGCGCGTGGGGTCGAGGCGGAAGGCTCCCTGGCGGGTTCGCCGCAGCGTGCCCGCAACATTGTGCGCATCGCGCAAGTAAAATTCCGTGGCGTCTACCAGGGCTTTGTCGCCGTCCTCGGCGGCCACGGTGAAGCCCCAGAGGGTAGACTCTGCAAAAGATTGCTGGACGGCGTGGCGCTCCGCCTCATCATCACTGACGGCGCGGTAATGGTAATTCGGCTCGATCAGCAGAACGCGCGGCCCGATGCGCTCAAACCGAACGATGTGCCCTTCGCCTACCTGCCCGCGGTCCAGGCCGATGTCATTCGAGCCCACGCCCGCCGGCAGTGATTCGAGATAAAGAAATTCCGTGTTCCACTTGTCGATGGCCAGCCAGATTTTGCCCGCCTTGGCGTCCCAATAGAAATCAAAGTAACCCGGGAAGGCCTCCATGCCGGTGGTCTTTTCCGCGATGGTGGGAATTGGCTTTGCACCCTCGCCGGAAGCGCCTCGTTGCGCGCAGAGAGGCGCCGAGGCGATCGCCAGGAATGACAGGAATACACAGAATCGTCGGATCAAGGTTTCCTCCGGTTCGTGAAAAGTTGTGGCGGGCGATTACTTTGTTGCCTTTTCCAGTTCGTCCGCAGCTTGCTGGATCAAAGCTGCTTCGCCGTCAAGGATTCTGCCGATTTCAGCAAGGCCTTCGTCGGCTTCCTTCCATTTCTTCTGCTCGATGGCTTCCCGGGCTGCGGGAAGAGTCTTCACGCCGTAGCCCGTGTAGAATCCGGGGGCGTAGATTTGATGTTCGAACCATGGGCGGCCGGGAAGGCCGTCGGAACTGGTCAGTTTGCGTTCGCTTTCAATGAGAAGCTCATTCACCTGCTCGAGTGATGCGTGGGCGAGCGCCGCTCCGCCGTCGGCTCGGGCCTTTTCGAGCGCCTTCTGGTAGTGCGTGGCGCTGCGGGTGAGCGCGTCCGCCGCATTGTCAAGCGGAGCGAAGTTCAGGTATGGCGGAGGGTCCTCCTTGGTGGGCGGAACGAGCGGTTCCTTGGGGTTATTGGTGGCCGTGAAGACGCCCTCATCGATTTCCAAGTTGCGCTCCCGGACTGCTTCCTGTTTGTCCTTCAGCAACTTCTTCAGCTCGTCGTCGTAGGTGTGAATGGTCTCGGCCAGCCCGGTGAAATCATAAGGCAGCAATTCGGCGTCGGCGAGGCGCATCATGGCCGTTCCCGCTGTTTGAGCCAAGGCGCGCCCATACGTAAAGTCCGTATCTCCAAAATGGGTATACCAATAGAAATCATCATAAATTGAGTGGTAAATACCACCGCCACTTTCACCGCCGTAACCCAGATTGAGAGAAGCGATACCGAGGTGATCGATAAAGACCGTGTAATCCGAGCCCGACCCGAGGGCGCTGATGTGCCAATCGGAGTGGGTGCGCGCTTCCTTGCGCTCCTCAGCGGTTCCATGGGCGATCAGCTCAAGCTCGTGGCGCTTCCAGACGGTCAGCTTGGTTTCGGGGTCCTCAATGTCCCGCGCCACGCCGTTGACGAATTTCTCGAGTGTGTGCGAGCCCTCCGCGCCCAGATAGCCGCGGCCGTTGCCGTCGGAATTGATGTATACGGCGGCGTGCTGGCGCAATTCATCCGCATGCGCTTCGCCCCACTCGGTCGAGCCGAGCAGGCCTTCTTCTTCGCCGTCCCAGATGCAATAGATCAGCGTGCGGTGAGGCTTCCAGCCTTGCTTCAGCAACTCGCCCATGGCTCGCGCTTCTTCCATTTCGGCCACGGCGCCGGAGACGGGATCTTCCGCGCCGTTCACCCAGCCGTCTTCATGGTTGCCGCGCACCACCCACTCATCGGGCGAAGTCGAGCCGGGGATGCGCGCGATGACGTCATTCAGCGTCTTGGTGTCCCAGTTGGCTTTGACTTTCAAATGCACCTTCGCCGGGCCGGGGCCAACGTGATAAGTGATGGCGAGCGAGCCGCGCCAGTGCTCGGGCGCGACGGGGCCGCGCAGGGCCGATAGCAGCGGTTGCGCATCACCATAAGAAATGGGGAGAACGGGAATCTTGGTGATGGTTTTGGCTTCGCTCAGGGGCAGGCGCTTGGCGTCCTTGGTTGCGCCCACTCCCGGGGTGAGCGGGTCGCCGGGATAAAGCACCATATCCATCACGCTGCCGCGCTGCACGCCTTCGAGCGGACGCCATGCGCCGCCGGGGAAAACGTCGCCGCGGAAATAGCCGTCTTCATGCGGGTCGGAGTAAATCAGGCAGCCCACCGCGCCGTGCTCGGCGGCAACTTTGGGCTTGATGCCGCGCCACGACATTCCATAGCGCGCGATGACGATGGCGCCTTTAACGGACACGCCCAGGCGCTCCAACTCTTCGTAGTCAGCCGGGATGCCGTAGTTGACGTAGACCAGCGGTGCGGTGACGTCGCCATCGGCGGAATAGGCGTTGTAGGTGGGAAGCTGATCCGAGTGCTGATCGGACGTGGGGTCCACGCTCACCGTGGGCTCCTCCAGCGTGGCGGTGAAGTGCGTGGGGGCGACGAGTTCCACCACGCGCTCCTTGGGCGTGGGAAAGAGGACGTCAAAGTTCTCGATGTGCGCATCCCAGCCCCACAGCTTGAACTGGGACAGAATCCATTCGGCGTTCTCGCGGTCGTATTCGGTACCGACGTGGTGAGGATGCGCGGAGAGCCGCTCCATGTAGTTGCGCTGATTTACCGGGCTGGGGATGGCGCGGAATTTGCTTTCCCACTCGCGCTCGGCGCGTGACGAGTCTGCAGAGTATCCGGAAAGCATGGAGGGAGACTCCGAGGCATCCGCCGCGCCGCCGGGCTCAGCCGACGCTGGAACAGGATTTACAGGGCGAGCGACGAACAACACCACCAGCAGGTACACGCTTACCAGGGCAATCAATCGGCGCATCAAAAACCTCCTCGCAAAGGGTGCGCGGCAGTATACCGCATTAGCTGTTCTTGGCAAGAAGGATTGCGGAGGGTTTGCCAGGGCCTGCGGGCTTTTACCTGATACATGTGCGAGGGGTGTGATAACAAAATATGATAGGCTGATATTTGCCCGCTTGAACTTGGCCGATTTGTGGAATATTCCCCGCAGCGGAGGGATGGGTGAGCGGTTGAAACCGGCGGTCTTGAAAACCGTTAGCCCCGAAAGGGGCTCGGGGGTTCGAATCCCTCTCCCTCCGCCATGTACTCTCCGCGCGCTGCCCATTCGATTTTCCCGAGGCTTTCTTTTTCTTGAATCGCCATAGGCGCGGGAATGTCTCAGTTTGAATGTTGTAGCGCGTCCCGCCTCGGCGGGACCACCCGCGACCGATCGCATGGCCATCCTGGCCATGTCCATAGTCTGGAAGCCCATGCCACAGCGGCGGGACACGCGCGATTTTGCCATTCACCGATGGATCGCGGGTGGTGACACCCACGCTACAATATCGGAACGCCGTCGAGCCAGCCGCAAATTTCAAACCGAGGCACGAGCGTAGACGCGAATGCGTTGACATCTGTGTTCCGACTCAGGTATGATACTAGTTTGTTTTGACCAATCGAAATATGAAGAAGGAGGCTCTGATTGAGCGAGCCGAAGCACCGCTATCTGTTTTCCTCTGAATCTGTAACTGAAGGCCACCCCGACAAAATGTGCGATCAGATTTCTGACGCGGTTCTTGACGCGGCCCTTGCCGCCGATCCCCGCAGCCGCGTGGCGTGTGAATCGATGGTCAAGGACCACTCCGTATACGTGGCGGGGGAGATCACGACCAAGGCCTCACCCAACATTGAGAAGCTGGTTCGCGACACTGTGCTGAAGATCGGCTACACGGACGCTTCCGGCGGATTCACGGCGGAGAATTGCGAGGTCATCGTGAACCTCACCCGCCAGAGTCCTGACATCAGTCAGGGCGTCAACCCCGGCGGAGCCGGCGACCAGGGCCTGATGTTCGGCTACGCCTGCAACGAAACCGATGAGCTGATGCCATTCCCCATTATGGCGGCGCACAAGCTCTGCATGCGCCTGGCGGAAGTGCGGCGCAATGGGACGCTGGATTTTGTCCGCCCCGACGGCAAGGCGCAGGTGACGGTGGAATACGAGGGTTCGCAGCCCGTGCGCGTGGACGCCGTGGTGGTTTCCACCCAGCACTCCGACAGCGTGAGCACCGAAAAGCTGCGCGAAGGCGTGCTGGAATGCGTCATCAAACCGGTCATTCCCGGCCATCTGCGCGACGGCAAAACCAAGTATCACATCAATCCCACCGGTCGCTTCGTGACGGGCGGGCCGGTGGGCGATTCCGGCCTGACCGGACGCAAGATTATTGTGGATACCTACGGCGGCACCGCGCATCACGGGGGCGGGGCATTCTCCGGAAAAGATCCCACCAAAGTCGATCGCTCTGCCGCCTACATGGCACGATACATTGCCAAAAACGTGGTGGCGGCGGGACTGGCGGACCGCGCGGAAGTTCAGCTCGCCTACGCCATCGGCGTCGCTGAGCCTGTTTCCGTGATGGTTGACACGTTCGGCTCCGGCAAGATTGACCAGGCCAAACTCGAAAGCCTGATTCGCAAGCACTTCAAGCTGACTCCACAGGGAATTATTGAGTCGCTCAACCTGCTGCGCCCCATTTACCAAAAGACCGCGGCTTATGGCCACTTTGGCCGTCCTGACCCCGACTTTTCCTGGGAGAAGACCGACAAGGCCGCAATCCTTAAGAAGGAGGCGGGCCTCTAGATGGCTTCCACCAAGAAACTCGCTGGAGATGTGAAAGACGCGGCTCTCGCGGCAAAGGGCAAATTGCGCATTGAATGGGCAAATCAGTGGATGCCCGTTCTGCAGATCATTCGCAAACGATTTATAAAGGAGAAGCCGCTGGAGGGTGTTCGGATTTCCGCCTGCCTGCACGTCACCACGGAAACTGCGAACCTGATGATTACCCTGCGCGACGGCGGCGCCGACGTGGTTCTGTGCGCCTCCAATCCGCTCAGCACGCAGGACGACGTGGCGGCTTCGCTCACGAAGGATTTCAAGATCCCGACTTACGCCATCAAAGGCGAGGATAAGGACACCTACTACTCCCATCTGAGCTCGGCGCTCGAACACAAACCCCAAATCACCATGGACGACGGCGCGGACCTGGTCACGATGATTTTGACCAAGCGCGCGGAGCTGGTTCCGGGAATCGTGGGCGGAACGGAAGAGACCACGACGGGCGTCATTCGCCTGCGCAGCATGCAGAACGACGGCATGCTGAAGTATCCCATCGTGGCCGTCAACGACGCGGACACCAAGCATCTGTTTGACAATCGCTACGGCACCGGGCAGTCCACCATTGACGGAATCCTGCGCGCCACCAACCTGCTCTTCGCGGGCCTGCACGTGGTGGTCTGCGGATACGGCTGGTGTGGACGCGGCGTGGCCATGCGCGCCAAGGGTCTGGGATCTGACGTTATCATTACGGAAACCAACCCCACGCGCGCTCTGGAAGCGGTGATGGACGGGTTCCGCGTCATGCCGCTTGCCGAGGCCGCAAAGATTGGCGACGTCTTCGTGACCGTCACGGGCGACAAGTCGGTGATCACGGCCGCGCACTTCCGCACCATGAAGGATGGGGCGGTGGTGGCGAATTCCGGCCACTTCAACGTGGAAATCGATATACCCGCTCTCGAAAAGCTTTCCCTCAGCAAGCGCCAGACGCGCGATTTTGTGGACGAATACACGATGCGCGACGGACGAAAGATTTACGTGCTCGGTGAAGGCCGCCTGATCAACCTGGCCGCTGCGGAAGGCCATCCTGCCGTGGTCATGGATATGAGCTTCGCCGACCAGGCGCTCTCCGTGGAATACATGGTCAAGAACCACAAGAATCTTGAAGCCAAGGTGTACCCTGTGCCGACGGATATCGATCAAGACGTTGCCCGGCTCAAATTGCAGTCATTGGGAGTCACGATTGATCGTCTGACCCGCGAGCAGGAGGCCTATCTTTCCTCCTGGTCGGAGGGAACGTAGAAACCAAGCTGCCAGCTTACAGCGTTCAGCTTTCAGTTGAGACCAGACCGGCGGAGAGACGGTTGCTGCCGACGGTCTGGACGAAGTCGTAAGCTTCTTCCCCATGAAAGAATTCGCCACTTGGGCGCTCGACACCGCCGTTGCGCGCGGCGCCACATACGCCGAAGTCAGGGTGATGGACACCCGGCAGCGCTACCTTTCCACCAAGAATGGACAGCCGTCCCAGGTGAGGGACTCGCAATCCCTTGGCCTGGGCGTTCGTGTGATCGCGGATGGAAGTTGGGGCTTTGCTTCCACGGACGCATTGACCCGGCATGACGTCGATCGCGTCGCAGCCCTGGCCGTGGAAATCGCCCGCGCCAGCGCCCTGGCCAAGAAGCAACCCATCCACCTGGTTCCGGAGGAGAAAATTCTGGACAACTGGGTGGCGCCCTGCAAGATGGATCCCTTTTCAATTCCCGTTTCCACCTGCCTCGAACTTCTGCTCAAAATCGACAAGGAACTGCGCGCCGTGACCGGCGTTACCGTCGCCGAGGCCGCGATGGATTTCCGCCGCATCGAGCAGCTTTTCGTCTCGAGCCTCGGTTCGGAGATTTACCAGCTCAAAACGCAGACCGGCACCGGTTACGCGGCCACTTCATTTTTCGAAAATGAAATTCAACGGCGGTCCTATCCGAACTCCTTCGGCGGGCAGTATCAAACCAAGGGCTACGAGCTGGTGGATGAGTTGAATCTTTTGCAGAACGCGCGGCGCATCGGGGAGGAATCCGTGGCGCTGCACAAGGCCGACCAGTGTCCGGCGGGCGTGAAGGACATCATTCTCGACAGCTCGCAGCTTGGCTTGCAGATTCACGAATCGGTCGGCCACCCGATTGAGCTTGATCGCGTGCTGGGCACGGAGGCGAACTTTGCGGGCATGAGCTTCCTGACGCTCGACAAACTCGGCTCGCTGCAATACGCCTCGGAAAT
>JASIKV010000570.1 GCA_030049455.1 Terriglobia bacterium | reverse complement strand
GCGCCATCAATTCGCCGACGGTCAGGAGTTCTTCGGCGCGCACCGCCGTTTCGACTTCCATCGACGGCTCGTAGGTCCCGCCCTGGTAGGCGTCCCAATAAGAAGGGAGCCTGCGCAGGCTCGGACTCTTGCGAATGCTGCGCGCGCGCTTCAGCGCCGCTTCCATTTCACCTTTGATTTCCGCGATGCGCGGCGCGCCATCGATTCCGCGGCGTTGCGCGTACGATTCCCACACGGGCGGCAGCGCGGCGATGCGGCGGTAACGCACCGGCTGCGTGGTGGTGGGGTCATCCACTTCACTGTGGCCGTGACGGCGGTAGCCAATCAGATCCAGCACCACATCGCTGCGGAATTTGTAACGGTATTCCGCGGCCCAGCGCGCCACGCGAACCGCGGCGTCGGGATCTTCGGCGTTCACATGGAAAATGGGTATGGGCAGGCGCTTGGCCACGTCGGCGGCGAAGCGCGAAGAAGCGGTGTCCGGCGGGTTGGCGGTGAAGCCGATCAGGTTATTCACCACGATGTGAACCGTTCCCCCCACGGTGTAGCCCTCCAGGCTTGCGAGGTTGAGGGTCTCGGCGGCTGTCCCCTGGCCGGCAAATGCCGCGTCGCCGTGCAGCAGCACGGGCAACACACACGTGGTACCGCGACCGCATAACCGAGCCTGCTTGGCGCGCGCGCGCCCGATGGCTACGGGATCAACGGCCTCCAGGTGCGAGGGATTCGACACCAGATGAATGTCCATGCTTCGGCCGTGCGCGGTCGAGTAACTGCCGGTGGCCCCAAGGTGATACTTCACGTCCCCACCGCCCAGAAAGCTGCGCGGGTCAACGTCCTCAAAGCGCGCGAAGACGTCCTCCGGCGATTTCCCCACGATGTGGACCATCACATTCAGCCGGCCGCGATGGCTCATGCCCATCACCATCTGCTCGGCGCCCAGGTCCGCCGCCTGGTTGAGAATTTCATCAAGCACAGGAATCAAGGTGACGATTCCCTCCAGTGAAAAACGCTTGGTGCCGATGTAGCGTGATTGCAGAACCTGCTCAAAAAGCCCGGCGCGAATCAAGCGGTCAAGCACACGCGATGGATCGACGGGGGCCGGCTCTGCTTCCATGCGTTCGGCCACCCACTGGCGGCGCTCCGCGTCGGGGATGTGCATGAACTCCGCGCCAATCGAACCGCAATAGCAGCGCCGGGCGCGGGCAGCGGCATCTCCCTCCAGAGCCAGCTCCGGCGGCGCCAGCGGCTGCAGGTATCCCACCGGGTCGAGATCCGCAGCCAAAACCCCCCAATGGCGGAAGGCATCAAAAACTTTTTCATCCTCGTGTGAAGTCATATTGATTTAGTATAACCGCACACAAAGGTTTCGTGGAGGCGGGACCCGCGCATTCCCTCTTACGAAAAACCTGCGAGCTAAGATATAATCCGACCGTCGCACGCAGCGCCACCACGGATCGTGCGCTCTCAATTCCACAAGGAGCAAGATGACACGCGCTTCGACGGATATTTTGATTGACCGGGTGCCGGGTGCCCGCAATCTGGCCACGGACGCCGCGTGGGTTATTGCTTTCAGTCTGGTGACGGCGGCGTGCGCGCAGATCAGCATTCATCTGCCGATTTCCCCCGTGCCCATTACGGGCCAGACGTTCGCGGTGCTTTTGAGCGGCGCGGTGCTGGGGTGGCGGCGCGGATTCCTGAGCCAGGTGGTTTACCTTGCGGAAGGCGCGGCGGGAATGCCGGTGTTTGCCGACGGCGCGGGCTCGGCGTTGCATCTGATCGGCCCAACGGGTGGATATTTGCTCTGCTTCCCGCTGGCCGCAGCGCTGGTGGGCTGGATGGTGGAGCAGGGCATGGCGCGCTCCGCGTGGAGACTGGCCGGCGCGCTGGTTTCCGCCGATGTGCTGATTCTCTGCGCAGGTTCGCTCTGGTTGCGCCTGCTGTTCCACCTTCCATTGTCGCAGGCCTGGCTTTTGGGATTTTACCCGTTTGCAATCGCGGACCTTGCCAAGATCATCCTGGTGGGTTGTACCTTGCCGCAAATCTTGCGCAGGCTTGAGGCGCGCAAAGACGCGCCCTCGCATTAACCGGCCGGCGGGCTTGTGCCCCAAGCCCGGAAACTCGGTTCCACTCTTGCCCCTCAGAAAGCGAGCCTGCAATGGCCGTTTCCCCCAGACTGATGACCGATGAGGAAGAAGTCCTTACGGCCAACCGGATGTTCTACGCTGCGCTGCACAGCCTGAACATGTCGCTGATGGCCCAGGTGTGGCTGCACGATGACTGGGTGAAGTGCCTGCATCCCGGATGGGACCTGCTGATGGGATGGGATGAAGTGCGGGGAAGTTGGGAGGAAATCTTCCGGTCAACCGAGCAGATGATGGTTTCCATCAGCCGGCCGCTGGTGCACGTGTCGGGCGATGTGGCGTGGATTTCCTGCCTTGAGAATGTAACAACCGCGAATCAGAACGAATTCTCTTCGGCGCTGGTCGAGGCGACGAACATCTTTCTGCGAAAGCAGGGCCGCTGGCTTCTGGTACACCATCACTCGACGCCGCTCGCCGAGCCCCCGCCGGATGCTTCCACGCCGGTACAGTAAGGTTTCGCGAAACCAAATAAGACCGCCGCAAATTCAAGCGGACCCAGCTTGCCGGTTTCGAGGGCGGCTAAATTCCCGCATTTGCATCAGTCAAGGGTGCGTTCGACTAACAAAAAGCGAGGTGGCATGTGAACGTTGAGATCGAAGATTGGAAGAATGGGTGGTGCGGGATTCAAGTTGCAATGGACCCGGCTGAAATCGGGCGCTTCATTGAGCTATTACAAATGATAGTTCGGGAACCCAACCGTCATTTTCACTTTTCCAGCGAATGGAAAGGAACTGGAGGTGTCGGGAATATCGAGTTCTCTATCAGGTCGACAGAGCAGGAACACAACATGCACCTAACAAGTCGCTCCTACCTCCCAGGCGAAAGGATTGATACTTAAGCTGGGAACTATCTCGCCATCCCAACGCGCCTTCTTGTTTCCGTAGGGGAAGAATCGGAGAGCGCTACCCTCCCGGCCGGCGGGGCCGGAAGGGTAGCGCAAATCGTTACTAGGCAGCTTTAACCATGTGGTGCGGATCGAGGATGAACTTCTTGGCAGCGCCGCGGTCGAAGTCTTTGTACCCTTGCGGCGCATCATCGAGCGAAATCACCGTGGCGTTCACGGCCTTGGCGATCTGAATCTTGTCGTAGAGAATCGCCGTCATCAGTTGCCGGTTGTATTTCATCACCGGGCACTGGCCGGTCATGAAGTGGAGTGACTTGGCCCAGCCGAGGCCGATGCGAATGCTCAGGTTGCCGGTTTTGGCGCTGGCATCCACGCCGCCGGGATCGTCCGTCACATACAGTCCCGGAATGCCCATGCCGCCGCCCGCGCGCACG
>JASIKV010000569.1 GCA_030049455.1 Terriglobia bacterium | reverse complement strand
GGCAGAGGGCCGGCGAGGTGAACTTACTTGCGCGATTTCGGTGCCCACCTTTTTGTCGTCCCTCACGATGATGTCCCGCCCTAAGGGAATGTTAGAGCACGGGTTGGATCGAAGTCAAACTCACGAACGGGTTGGCCAATTGCTTAAATAGCGGGTAGCCACGGCACGGTCGTTGTGCCGTGGGCTTTGATCCCTTTCGAAGAATCCATGGCATGAAAGGCATGCCATGGCTACCCACTCGCCGCTAATTCAATCCCGAAGGCGCAGGGGTTGCCGCCGAGCCGGGGATGTTGGGCGCGTGCGTGACCGTTCCCTGGACGGCGTCGCTCATTTCGACATTGTAATCGGCGAGCAGGGTTCCAACGGACTGCTGGTAGGAGGTCAGCGCCTTGGCGTAGGTAGTGCGAGCGGTCACTTCATTGCCTTCCGCGGTGGCCAGGTCGCGCTGCATTTGAATCACCAGGAACACGGTGGATTCGCCCAACTGGAACTTCTTTTGTTCGGCATCAAGAGTCTGTTGCGCGTATTCGGTGGCTTTCACGGCGGCATCGATTTGCGCTTTGGCCTGGATAACGCCAATCACCGCCGTGCGCACCGACTGGGCAATGGTGTTTTTGGTTTGCTGCAGTTGCGTCGCGAACTGGCGGCGTTCAAGCAGCGCCCGAGCCATATCTGCCTGCGCCTGCCGGTTGCGGATGGGGAATGAGAGGTTGACGCCCAGGGAATAGTTCTTATACCTGCCCTGGAGGGTTTGGGACAAGGCCTGTGACACGCCGTCCGCGGCGATACCGGGCGCGGCGACTGCCCCCAGGGCGGCTTCGCAATAAGATGCGAATGCCGGTTCGTTGTCGGGGCATTCCGCCTGGTGGCCGGAGAGTCCGGTCGCGGCATAGGTTCCGTAAAGGTTAAGTGAAGGGAGCAGGGAATTGCGCCGCGCCGCCAGATTGTAATCCTCGTCGCGAAGGTTCAATTCCGTCTGCTCGATTTCCGGGCGATTGGCGTACGCCAGCCTCAGCGCTTCGTCCATGGTGGGGACATCATTGGGCTTCGGTTCAGGAAGCTTATCCATCGCCTCGATCTGGGCGCTGGTCAGGTCGCCCTCCACTTTCTTGGCGATCGCGGTCTTGATCAGCTCGCCCTGCTGCTGCAAATTCGTTTGAGCCACAATCAAGGCTTGCTGGTCACTGGCAGCTTCGGATTCCGCCTGCACCACGGAAATGGGCGCCAGGGTGCCGATCTCGACTTGTTTTTTATTGTCCTCGAGCAGTTTTTGGGAATACGCCAGCGCCTGCTCCTTCACCCGCACATTTTCCTTGTCCGAGAGGAAGTCCCAATACTCGTTCAGCACCGTGCCCATCGTGGTCATGACTTGCTGGCGGAAAACCGAATCCGCCACCTTCATGTCATTCCGCGCGATGCGGATGAAGAGTGAGTTGGCGCGGCGGCCGTATCCGTTCAGCAGAGGTTGGGTGAATCCCACGGCCAATTCCGTAAACACCTCGGGATTGAAGGCATCGGTCAGGGCGTTGTTCTTGTATCGCTGGCCGCCCAATACCACTTCGTAGCTCGTGCCGGTCTGGAACTCCTGCACCAGGCCCGTGAAGTAACTCGCCCCCTGGTTGAATTCATAGGGAACGCCGGTGACGACGGTCGTCCCCAGCGGGCTGAGGTTCTGGTTCCAGCCCATGGAGAAGAAAGCCGTGGGATCAAACGTGCCGCCTCCCAGTTGGATGGCGCTGGCCCCGCCGGATACTCCGCCGGTGGAGGTGCTGACGCCCGAGGTGCTGGCGCTTACACCGCTTCCCACCGCGCCGGAATAGAGCGCCGAGGAGGTGAATCCCCCGGTGACGCCGCGAGGCGCGCCGCCCCCCTGCGTGCGGAGCAGGTCCGTGTGCGCATAGGCGATATTGTAGCGGGCCACGGCAATATCCAGGTTATTCTCGAGCGCCAATTCCACGATGTCCAGAATCGAGAGGTGCAGTTTTCCGTCGCTCAGCAGCGATTGCAGGCGGTCGGAATTGCTCATCCTGGCTTCCGGCACGGCAGGCTGCAGGTACGGCGACCAGATATCCGGGAACCATCGCCGGTTGGCGTAATCGGTGCTGAAACCGCTAGCGGGCGCAGGCGTGGAGGCCGGTGGCGCCTGTTGCGCATGCAGGCAGGGCTCCGTCATGAAAATGCTGAAAACAATCATTAAAGCGGTGAGACGCAGACGGTAAGGCATCATGGAATGTCCTTCTCCCTTTAGGCAGTAATCTTCTTTAATCATCTCTTCTTGCGGGTATTACGCAATGATTGGACGCAAAGTTTCACCGATTGTCATCCGTCGGTGGTTTTGACCCGGCCTGAAGATGCCTGCGAGAGGCGGCAGGCGAGTTTCGCTCAATGCCCGGCGGCTGGGAAGCATTTGAAGCGCTTAGGCTTCCGCCCATGCGGCGGCCGGGCAATTCCGGGTCCCGAAGACTGGAAAAAGCGCTGGCTTGATGACCGCGAGGTCAACAGCGGCAGATGAAAGTTTATCATTCAGGCCCGATGCAGACAACCCTGTGACGATGGCGTTGGGGTTTTGGTTGTACCGCGCGCTTGATACAATGGTGCGGCATGCGAAACATTCGACTCATCATCGCCTACGACGGAACGGACTTCCACGGGTGGCAGCGCCAGCCGGAGGGTCCAACCGTTCAGGGTTGCCTGGAAGGCGCTCTCCACAAGCTGACCGGAGTGCCCGCACAAGTGTGCGGGTCGGGGCGAACGGACGCGGGCGTTCACGCCACGCATCAGGCGGCCAATTTCCAAACCGCCTCCACCATCCCCTGTGCGAACTTCGTCAAGGCGCTGAATAACCTGCTTCCCCCCACCGTGCGCATCCAGAGTGCGGACGATGTGCCCGCGGCCTTTCATGCCCGGTTTAACGTCCTGCGCAAGACTTACCGGTACCGAATTTTGACCACTCCGGTATGCTCACCCCTCCTATGGCGATTCGTCTATCACTACCCCTATTATTTGGATCGCCGGCGCATGGCCCTGGCGGCGGGGTTTTTGGCGGGAGAGCATGACTTCACCTCCTTCGCAGCGTTGGGAGAAGACAAGGACGAAAGCCAGAAATCGTGCATCCGCCGCATCTTTCAATCTCGCATCCTGTGGCGCCCGAGGGCGTCGATGCTGGTTTACGAAATCACCGGCAGCGGATTCCTTCGCTTCATGGTGCGAAACATCGTGGGAACGCTGCTGGAAGCGGGCGCGGGCAAACTGGCGCCTGAGGATATCCCGGAAATTCTCGCCGCGCGCGACCGCACCCGGGCCGGCCCCACCGCGCCTGCGCAGGGATTGTGCCTGGTGAATGTGGAATACGCGGCCATAGGGGGCGGATAGTCGCGGAAAGGCTGGCTGAGACGTGCGGCCAGATTTTGGTCTTTTTGAAGGTCGAATCGAGTAGAATGAGCGGGGGTTTCCGGTTGGGACATTCCGCCGGCTTTACCCGGCCCGAAATCCCAATTTGATAGATCGATGTAGCGAGAGGCTGAGTGGCGACCATAACCTTGAAGGTCAAAGAGAAGAAGCCCGGGCAGCGCGCCTGCGATGAGAAGGACGCCAAGGGTGAG
>JASIKV010000568.1 GCA_030049455.1 Terriglobia bacterium | reverse complement strand
ATCACCTCACCCGTGACCAATAGCTATGTCGATACAACAGTGACCAATGGCACGACATACTACTATGTGGTTGCAGCCGCCAATTCCGCAGGGCAAAGCGCCAACTCGGCGCAAGTCAGTGCCACGCCCACGGCGCCGGCCACCATTCCACCAGTGCCGGCGGGCTTGGTGGCCACAGGGGGCAACGCGCAGGTGAGCCTGACCTGGAATGCCAGCGCCGGCGCAACGTCCTACAACGTCCAGCGATCCACCGCCTCCACTGGGCCCTACACCAGCATCGCTACACCCGCCACCGACAGCTACGTGGATACCACGGTGACGAATGGCACGGCGTACTTTTATGAGGTCGCCGCGGTCAATTCCGCCGGTCAAAGCGCCAACTCCGCAGCCGTCAGCGCCACGCCCATGGCGCCGCCAACCGCGGTGATGGTGACGATCAACACGCTGGCGAACCGGCATCCAATCAGCCCTTATGTTTACGGCGGTAATTTTCCAAACTCCCTGAGCGACATCACGGACACCGGCACTACGCTGGTGCGCTGGGGCGGAAACGCCAGCTCGACCTACAACTGGCAACTCGGCACCTATAACGCCGACAACGACTATTACTTTGAAGACTTCGGCTTTTCGGAAATCGGCGATAGCGATTCGACAAAGTTCATTCGCGACGTGCTCTCCGCCGGCAGCACTCCCCTCATGACCATGCCGATGCTGGCCTGGGCGGCCCAGAGCGCGGAGACGCCAGGGACCGGTGGAAACGAGCACTGGAGCTTTTCGGTGGCCAAATACGGCACGCAATGCGCAGTGGACCCTTACAACAGCGACGCCGGCGACGGCCTGACCGGGGCTTGCTCCACCTCGCCCACCGATTTGATGGACACCGACCTGAATGTTGACTACGTTCCCTTGCTCGATGACGAAAGCCAAAACTGCACGGCGTCGAGTTGCGTTTATCGCAGCGATTGGGCCACGGCGCTCGCCGCCGCCTTCAATACCGTACCCACCGCGCCGCATTTTTACAATATGGACAACGAGATCGACATCTGGGGCGGCACGCACTTTGACGTCCATCCGCTTCCCACCACGGAGATGGAATTGCTCAGTGTCTATCTCCAGGAAGCCAACGCTCTGAAAACCTGGGACCCGGCGGCCATCCGCTTCGGCCCGGTGAGTTGCTGCTGGGAATATTACTGGAACCCTGCGGCGGGCAGCACGGACAAATCTGCCAACGGCAACGTGGACTTCCTGCCCTGGTGGCTGAACGAGGTTTACTGGTCGGACCTCATTGCCGGCGCCCGTTCCCTCGACGTGTTTGATATCCACGCGTATACGGAGGACACCACTTCCGGCCTGACCCTGGCGCAACAGCAAGCCCTGGCCCTGCGTGCCACGCGCGATTGGTGGGACCCGACGTACACCAGCGAGGCGTGGTTCGGCACGAACAACGTCCTCAGCACCGATCCGCTGGGGACCATTCCTTTCCGCATGCCGCGCCTGCGCGCCTTGGTGAATACCATTTATCCCGGCACGCCGCTCAGCGCTACGGAGTGGAATTTTGCGTTTGCAGGGGAAAGCGACTTTTCCACCGCCCTTGCGGACGCCGATGCATACGGAATTCTGGGGCGGGAGCGCTTGTACGCCGCCGCGCGCTGGGAGGCGCCGGTTTCAACCAACGCCAACTACCAGGCCTTGAAGCTCTACACCAATTACGACGGCCAGCATGATGGCTTCGGCACCACCTCAGTGGCGGCTACCAACAACGGCAATGCCAGCCTTTTCAGCTCCTACGCCGCGCTGAATTCGGCGGGGCAGACCTTGTACATCATGATAATCAACAAGGACCCGCAGAATTCTGCCCAGGTCCAATTCACGCTGAGTGGATTCACTCCCTCGACGATGACCACCTATACGCTGGCGTCGGCATCCGGCGGGCAATTCACCACCTCATCCTCGTCGCCCGGCGCGTGGTCGTCAACACAAACGTTCCAGCCCTATACTGCCAGCTTGCTGGTTGTTTCAGGCAGCCTGCCGACCAACCCCAGCGCTGAGTGGGACTTAAACCCGGAATCGATCATGGTGCCGGCGGGAGGGACAGTAACGCTTCAGCCCAAGCTGACCTCCGGCAGCGGGACGGTCACCCTTGGCTCGCCCCAATCCGATACGGGGATCAGTTTGAACGTCACCGGCGCCACCGTGACCTCCGGCCAGAACGGAGCGATCGTGGTCACGGCCGGCGCCACGCCGGGTTTCTATAAATTCTCGGTTCCTGGAACCGATAGTGCCGGTGTGACACAAACGCAAAGCGGCTGGATCGTGGTGAACTATCCCGCAGCCACCCTGACGAAGGCCGGCGACCAGCAGACCGGCGGCGTGGGCACTACGCTGAGCCTTTCCGTGACGCTGGCGCCGGGCTCATCGGGGGGCACGGCGACCGGCGCGCCGATTTTCTTCACCACCGCGGCGGGCTCGTTAACGTACAACGGAACTACCGGGACCATGCTGATCGTTCCAACCAATGCTTCCGGGGTGGCGAGTGTGACCCTGACGCTCCCCAGCCAGCCCGGAATCGTGACTGTTACAGCGACCGGGCCAATCGGCCTGGGAAGTCCGCTGGCGCCCTTCACCGAAACGGCACAATGAGCCAGAGTCCTTAGCCGGAAGTTCGCTTCAAATTCCGTTCCGGGGATGGCGCCTGCCTCGCCGGCTGAGTTCTTAAGCCAACTTCAAACTCAGGACACGTGATCGGCAAAAACTTTGCTCCCCACGGCTCGCCACTTTTGGTTAGAATGGGAAATCCGAGAAGGCGTCCAAGTGAGTCTTCAGATCTCTCCATCAGTCCCCCCTGCCGCCCAAAATCCAAGGTGGCTCCTTCTGACGACTGACAACGGAAGACTGACGACTTAATCAAAGGGAGGCAAAATGCCAGAGGCAAATTGCGACATCGGATTAATTGGCCTGGCCGTGATGGGCCAAAACCTTGTTTTGAACATGAACGACCACGGCTACAAGGTGGCTGTGTTCAACCGCACCGTCTCCAAGGTTGACGACTTCCTGAATAACGAAGCCAAGGGGACGCAGGTGGCGGGCGCCCATTCCATGGCGGAGTTCATCCAGCTCCTTAAGCGGCCGCGCCGCGTGATGATGATGGTGAAAGCGGGCGATGCCGTTGACCAGATGATCGAAGAGATTCTGCCGCACATCCAGAAAGGTGACATCCTGATTGACGGCGGTAATTCCCACTGGCCGGACTCGACGCGCCGCACGAAGTATCTTGCCGAGAAGGGAATTCTGTTTATCGGGACCGGTGTTTCAGGCGGTGAGGAAGGCGCGCGCCATGGGCCGTCGATTATGCCGGGAGGAAATCCCGCCGCGTGGCCGCACGTGAAGCCGATTTTTCAAGCCATCGCCGCCAAGGTTGAAGACGGCACGCCCTGCTGTGATTGGGTGGGCGAAGACGGCGCCGGGCATTACGTCAAGATGGTTCACAACGGCATCGAATACGGCGACATGCAACTGATCTGCGAGGCCTACCAGTTGATGAAAGACGTGCTGGGCCTCACGCCCGATGAGTTGCACCAAGTATTTGCCGACTGGAACAAAGGCGAGCTGGACAGCTACCTGATTGACATCACCAGCCAGATTTTCGCCAAGAAGGATGACGATGGCACGCCCATCGTCGACAAAATTCTCGACACTGCGGGCCAGAAGGGTACGGGCAAATGGACCTGCCTGAGCGCGCTCGACCTTGGCATGCCGGTTACGCTGATTGGCGAGGCGGTATTTTCGCGCTGCCTCTCGGCCATTAAGGACGAACGTGTCGCCGCTTCGGCGATTCTAAAGGGCCCGCGGCATTCGAAGAGGCTTCAAGACAAAAAGAAATTTGTGGAAGACGTTCGCTGCGCGCTCTACTGCTCCAAGATTGTTTCCTATGCGCAGGGTTACATGTTGCTGCGCGAAGCGGCCCGCGACCAGAAGTGGAATCTGAATTTCGGCGGCATCGCCCTCATGTGGCGAGGAGGATGCATCATTCGCAGCGTCTTCCTGGGCGAAATCAAGAAAGCTTATGACAAGAAAAAGAAGCTCACCAACCTGCTGCTCGATAAGTTCTTCAAGACGGCTTTAAGGAAGTACCAGGCGGCGTGGCGGCGCGCGATCATTCAAGGCGTCAAGGGCGGAGTGCCCACGCCCGCGTTCACGACCGCGCTGGCGTTTTACGATGGCTACCGCACGGCGCGGCTGCCGGCCAACCTGCTTCAGGCACAGCGCGACTTCTTCGGCGCGCATACCTTCGAGCGCATCGACCATCCCCGCGGCCAGTTCTTCCACACCAACTGGACCGGGCACGGCGGCAAGGTGGCTTCGGGGCAATATAACGTGTAGTGCAACGGGAATTCCGAAGAATGGAAGCAGCCCCGGCCTTTAAGCCGGCATGTGCCGCGTTGAAGGGCGGCGCTACAAAAGGATGCCCATGAAATACGGTCTGAATATTCCTGCGACGGGCGCTCTGGACTTTTTGTCGCTGGGCGCGCTCATCCACCGGTTCGACCCGGGCATCATCCCGTTTCGAAAGGCCACCGAGTGCCAGATTCACGTGAGCGGCGGGGAATTCAACTGCGCCGCCAATCTTTCGGATTGTTTCCGCATGAATACCGGCATCGCGACGGCGATGGTGGACTATCCCATCGGCGATTTGATTGCTGAGCGCGTTCGCGCCATGGGCGTGAAGCCTTTTTACAAGCACTTCAAACACAATGGCGTGAACGGCCCCAACATGGCGGCGGTTTACAGCGACCGGGGCCTGGGCGTGCGCCCGCCGGTGGTTTTCTACAATCGCGCCAACGAAGCCGGAGCGATGCTCAAGCCCGGCGATTTCGACTGGAAAACGATTTTCGGCGCGGGCGTGCGTTGGTTCCACAGCGGCGGAATTTTTGCCGCACTTTCGGAGACTACCGGCCAGCTTATCGCGGAAGGCATGCAAGCGGCGAAGGCCGCGGGCGCTGTCACTTCCTTCGATTTGAACTATCGCGCCAAGCTCTGGAACATCTGGGGCGGGCATGAGCGGGCTCTTTCGGTGATTTCCGGCATCGTCAAGCACGTGGATGTGCTGGTAGGCAACGAAGAGGACCTGCAAATGGGCCTGGGCGTGGCCGGGCCGGAAGTGGCGTCAAAATCCAAGCTCGATCCCAGCGCCTT
>JASIKV010000567.1 GCA_030049455.1 Terriglobia bacterium | reverse complement strand
CAATTACTTCCAGATGATCGGTGAATGCTGCGGTTTTCCGGGCACTCCGGGGGCGAAAGACGCTCTGCTGGCGGATGTGGCGGCTTACGCTCTGCGCCGGGTGGACCATGTGGCAGGCGGGTTGGGGGAGCCAGTGGGCCTGAGCTGCTATCGGCCATATCATTCCAGCGGCGAGGATTTTCTGGAAAACGTCCTGGGCATGATGGGAATCCCCATTGAGATGTACCCCGAGTGGCCGCAGTCGAAAAGCGTGTTGCTGACCGAGGCGGCGAAGAACGATGCGGATATCGTTGCGAAGATTGAGCAGCACCTGCGCGCCGGAGACAACGTGATCATGACCAGCGGCCTGCTGCGCGCGCTCCAGGATCGCGGAATGGACCAAATTACGGACATGCGCGTCACCGAAAACGTTCCCGCTGCTACCTCTTATGTCGAGGGCCGCGGCTTCGGGAGCGGCATCGAGCTGGGTTCCTCAAGCCCCATTCCTTTTCCCGAAATTCATTTCTACACCAATGAGGATTGGGCGGTGGTGCGCGGCTTGGCCGCCGGGCGGGGCGTGCCGCTGCTGCTGATGGATCACTACGGAAAGGGGGAGCTGTACGTCTTGACCGTGCCGGAAAGCATGAACGACTTCTACCGCTTGCCTGGCCCTGTGCTCGACGCCCTGCGGAGGTATCTGGGGCTGGGATTGCCGGTGCAGTTGGAAGCTCCGGCGCAAGTGAGCCTGTTTGAATACAACAACGGGGCCTTTGTGGTGGAATCCTTCCTCGATCATCCGGTGGCGGTGAGGGTCACGGGCAGCTTCGCGCGCCTGGAAAACTTGATGACCGGGGCGACGCTGGAGGGGGAACCGCTGGCCGGAGGGGGATTTGGGTTTTTCGGCCCGCGGGGTGCAGGAAGTACGCCAGAGGCTAAATTTTTAAGCTATGAATTGCAGATCGAGCCTCATAGCATGGCGGCCTTCCGGCCTCGGCAGTGAACCGCTGCACGATGACGCCTAGCATTGCGCAAAAAAGCAGTTAATGGTTTGTACGGGTACAGAATCTCGCATTGCAGGCGAATCGGGCTGAGGGCGTGTACGATCCTGGCTACCGAGTGGCAATCATAAGCAACCAAGTCCGGGAGGACCCGCTTGTCCGAAGATTCGTGGTCAACTCCTGAGTCGGGTACGCCCGGCGGGCTTGCCGGCGCCGCTCCCGCCGAGCGGTGGAGCGCGCGCCTGGCCGCTCTCGCCGCGGGAATCGGGATCGCGCTCATCTCCTTCACACTGCGCCCGCCGCTGCACAATTACGACGGCTATCTCTACCGCCTTCAGGCGCTCGCCCCTTTCGCGGGCGATGCCATCAATCCCCATCACCTGCTCTGGTATCCCGTACAGAAAGCAATTGCCATGGCCACTGGGGCGCTGGGTTCGCCGTCGCCGGAAGCATTTCAGGCGGTTGGAATCTTGGTCAACGCCCTCGGTCTCGCGTGGTTCTGCCTTCTGCTCGTGCAGCGAACCGGCAAGCTGGTTCTTCCCTTCGCCCTCACCCTTTATATCGCGCTTTCGCCCCGCATCTGGCATTTGAGTCTGCAGAACCAGCCCTACCCTCTGCTCGACCTGTGGGTGGTGGCGTTTCTCTGGGGGCTCTCCGAAGGCGGATCGCTGCCGGCATGGCGACTCACGGTCTGCGGTGCCGCGCTGGGCATGGCGGTGCTGCTCCAGCAGGGAATGGCGCTGGCGGTTCCGGCGGTAGCGCTGGGCATGTGGTTTGTGGGCAGCGGGCCATGGCGCGGCCGATTGAAGACCGCCTTGGGTTGGGCCGCGGCCACCACGGCGGGCATAACTGTAGTTTACTTGGGACTGGCGGCGCTGGCGGGAGTGCGGCCCTCGGGGTTCATCCGCTGGACTACCATGTACCTTCAGGAGCAGCATGGGATTCAACTGCAGTGGCCGCAGACGGCGATCAAGTCCGCCTTCGGGATGGTCAGTGCGGTGGTCGATTTGTCGTGGATAAACGACCGGTTCAATACGCCGCCGACACGCAGATTGATCACGGGCGCCTATGGCACGCTTCTGGCGGTTGGATGTGGCGTACTGGCCATGATTCTTATCAAGCGGCGTCATCGCCTGCGGCTGCTGCACCACATGCGAACCAGCGCCGGCTTTGCGTGCACGCTGGCGCTGCTGCTGGCGTGGACAGCCTTCGTCATCCTCTGGGAGCCGGCGGGATACTACTGGTGCGTGGGCCTTATACCTGTGGCTTTCCTCGCCACTGGACAAATGAGCCGCCTCGGGCAGCGAGCCGGACTTGCTCTGGCAGGGGTTCTGCTGCTCGTCTCCGGCTGGAACCTCAAGGGGGACTATCGCGCCGAGCTCGCCCTGAGCGTCAACTATCCGCCTCCCATGTTGGACCAGATTCGCGCCGGGCTGGGGCCGGACGATGTCTTCATCATCGCCGGCCGCGACTGGTACGGAAACATCGACTACGACCTGCTACTCGGTTGCCTGGATGATTGGCCCAGGGATCCCGCGATTGCCCTGCTTGACGAGTACGTTATGGAGCGGGAGATGCAGCCGTGGCAGCAGTCGCTCGACCGCGATATCGGCAGCGTCATCATGCGTGGCGGACACGTCTACCTGGCCAAGCACGTCCTTCAGAAGGAGACTTATGACGACCTGGCGGAGATCCAAGACCCCTTTTCCCAATACTACCGGCAGGAGTTTCTAGGGGTGAATGAGCAGAGCCTGCAACAAGAGATCCAGAAATTCTTTGCGCACTATGAGTTGCGCCCCTCGCGCTTCCGCATCGGTGGGAATGAGTTCTGGGAGCTGAAACAAAGAGAATAGAGTCGGCGGTCCGGCCAGTCGCGGCAATGGTTGCACCGGGCAGGATAAGTCGCCAGGGGCTTGAAATTCCGGGGGAGAAACCGACGCACCCATGCACCGCCGGCCGGGAGTCGGCCAAATCCGGCCGTTGCATCAATGCGATGCGCTATTCGAAGTGAAGCTCCCGGCCCGCCGCAAGGTAGGGCTTTAATTCCCACTGAGGTCCAGAGCGTAGATATCCGTATTCGCGAGAATTGCAACGGCGAGCGGGTTGTCCTGAGGGTCGAGCCCGTA
>JASIKV010000566.1 GCA_030049455.1 Terriglobia bacterium | reverse complement strand
TGGTCCCGGGTTTGCTCAGGAAGCGCGGGTATACGGAGGCGGACATCGAGGGCATCCTGCACGGTAATTGGCTGAGGTTTTTTCAAAAAGCCTGGGCGCGCCCAAAGTGCGGCGTTTCCGCCTGAGTTGAACAGATTTCGCGGCAGTGATAACATTCTTTATTGGGAAGCGAAGGGCTTGCGTTGATGGAAAACCGCAACAATCCCAAAGAGAGGGTGCGCCGCCTCGGCCTCACTCGCCGCGCGTGGGTGCGGCAGATGCTGGCAGGGGCAGGCGCCGGCATAGCCGCTCCGGCCTTAGCGGGAGCGCATCCCGGCATTCCCAATCTGGCTTTCGACTCGGGGGCTCAACCGGATGCGGCCGGCGAATGGAAACCCGTATTCTTCGACGATCATCAGAATCTGGCTGTCGTGGCGCTGGCGGAAATGATTGTGCCGGGTTCGACGGCCGTGCGCGTCAATCGTTTTCTTGACCTCGCTTTGGACGCTGAAGCGCAGGAAGACCAGCGGAAATTTGTGGCCTCGCTGAATGCAATTGAAGGCGAATCTCTGCGCCGCTTCGGCCGATCCTTTACGGACATTTCAACGAGCCAGCAGGAAGAGGTCTTAACCGCGGCATCCACGGCGCAATCCTCAACACCGGACCTCTCCGACGGCGCAACTGCCGCGACCCCGGGGCAGCAGCCCTCCGTCCCCAGCCTTCGCGACTACTTTGACCATTTAAAGGGCTGGGTCAGTATGGCTTATTATTCGACAGAAGTAGGGATGAAGGAGCTGGGGTGGACTGGCGAAAACTTTTTTGACAGTTTCCCCGGCTGTCAGCATTCGGCCGATCACAGATAACCCATTGGCGGTTGAGCGCCAGGTAGTCATATCACTGCTCAAGGAATTTTGCGCATTGCTGGCGCCGAGTTTAAGCAGCTCGACGGACAAAGTTGAAGTGCACCGTGGTGAGCAAGGGGATACACCCGGACGGAAGGTGAAACATGTCGTCGGCGATGAAAACGCTCTTTCTGAATCCCCCAAGCTTTGAGAATTTCGATGGGGGAGCAGGATCACGCTATCCGGCCACCCGTGAAATCAAATCTTTCTGGTATCCCATTTGGCTGAGTTACCCTGCCGGCATGTTGCCCGGCAGCCGGTTGCTGGATGCACCTCCACACAACATCAGCCAAGCTGAAACCATCCAGATTGCGCGTGATTATGATTTCCTTGTCCTGTTTACTTCCGCGGTGGGGTTCCAGAATGATGTTGACCTTGTGCGGCGAATGAAGGAATACAAGCCGGACCTGAAGGTGGCTTTTGTGGGGCCCGATGTGCAGACCCGGCCTGTGGAAAGTTTACTTACGTGCTCGGACATTGATTTCGTCGTTCGCGGAGAATTTGACCATGCGACCGTGGAGTTCGCCCAGGGCAAGCCGCTCGAGGCGATTGGCGGGGTCAGTTTTCGCAGAAAGGGCGAGGTTGTCCACAACCCGCCGCGGCCGATGCTCGAGACCCCTGAATTGGACAGGTTGCCTTTCGCCACCGAGGTGTTCAAGCGGGATTTGACCATCGAGAATTACACCATTCCCTATCTGCAATTCCCTTACGTTTCCCTTTACACCAGCAGGGGTTGCCCGGCGCTCTGCACCTTCTGCCATTGGCCGCAGACCCTTTCCGGCCACGCCTGGCGGGTGCGCTCCGCGGACAACGTGGTGGCCGAAATTCGGCAGTCCCTCAAGCTCTTTCCGCAGGCCAAGGAATATTTTTTTGATGACGACACATTCAACATTCGCAAGGAGCGCGTGCTGGAACTGTGCAAGAAATTCGAACCCCTGGGCTTCCGCTGGTCCTGCAACACGCGTGCGCACGGCGATTACGAGACTTTGAAAGCCATGGCGGACTCGGGCGCGCACCTGGTGACCATCGGTTTTGAATCCGGGGACGCCCAAATCCTCAAGAACATCAAGAAAGGCGTAACACCGGAGATGGGCCAATCCTTCGCGAAACTGTGCAAGCGTGTCGGGTTGGAAATCCATGCCGACTTCATCATCGGTCTTCCCGGCGAGACCAAGGAAACCATCGCGCAGACCATCGAATTTGCCAAACAGATTGATGCCGAAACCATTCAGGTTTCCGTTGCCCATGCCTACCCCGGAACGGAGTTGTTTGAGTATGCAGAAAAGAACGGGTACTTGGAGTCCGAAGCCCAGGCGGACGACAGTGGCCACCAGTTGCCCCATCTCAGCTATCCAGGCCTTAGCCGCAAAGACATGATGGCGGGAATGACCCGCTTCTATGACGAATATTACTTCCGCCCTCATGTGATTTGGCGTATTGTACGCAGCGCCCTCTGGAATTCGCACGAGCGGAAGCGGCTGTATCAGGAGGCTGTAGAGTTTTTGCGACTTCGTGCGGAACGGTGGAAGTATGCGCGCAGCGCCACCCCAGTGAGCACCCAGAGAACCGCCGCACATTCATGAATTCTTCCCAAGCCCCGCTCGTGAAAACATCAATTTTGATCACCCTGCTCGTGGTCTTCGGTTCCGCAGGAAACATATTCTTCAGCGTGGGAATGAAGAGGATTGGCGCGCTCCATGATTGGTCATTGACCGCGCTACGTTCGGCTTTCTTTGCCATTTTTGGCAACCTTTGGATCTGGTTGGGCATTTTCAGCATGTTGCTGTTTCTCGCCTCCCTCATGCTGGTTCTGTCCTGGGCGGATTTCAGCTACGTCCTGCCCGCCACGGCTTCCATGTACGCGGTCGTTCCGCTTCTGGGACACTTTGTTCTTGGTGAAAGCGTGGCGGGGCCGAGGTGGGTCGGAGTTGGGCTAATCTCGCTGGGAGTGGCGCTTGTCGGGCGCACGCCTCCGAATACAACCAAAAAGGATTGAATGTGCGCACTGCCTTAACTTTTGTGGTCTTCCTGTTCTCCAGCACGGGCGGCGATATGGCCGTCGCCTTCGCCATGAAGCGCCTGGGAGAAGTGAAGAGCTTCGCCCCCGGAGTAATCATACGCTTTCTGGGCCGCGCCTTTCGCGAGGTCTGGATGTGGCTGGGCATTGCACAGATGACGCTGGCGTTTTGTTCTCTTCTCGCTTTGCTCTCCTGGGAGGCAGTGAGTTTTGTGATTCCCGCCACGGCGCTGAGTTATGTCGTGGGAGCACTGGGAGGAAGGTACTTGTTGGGCGAGCGATTGACCCCCGAGCGATGGGCAGGAGTCGGCTTGGTTTGCGTTGGTGTTGCCCTGGTAAGTTGGGGGCAGCTGTAAAGCCGCCGCAGGGTCACAATGATCGCCCGAAGGCGAATGGGGAGGAGAGCGAATTGATCGCGGTCGCGTTAAAGTGGGCCATCCTCGTGGCAGCGACATTGCCCTTCCTCTCCTACCTTTACGGTATTTATGCCGCGCTCCGTTTCTTCCGGCATCGGGATAGGTCGCCAGAGGGTTTTACTCCAGCGATAAGCGTCCTCAAACCCGCATTCGGCTTGGATCCTGATGCCTTCCAGAATTTTGCCACCTTCTGCCGGCAAGATTATCCTCAGTACGAAGTTCTCTTCGCGGTTGCCAGTGAGCAGGACGCTGCGACTCCCGTAATCCGCCAACTGGTCGAGGCATTCCCCACGCTGCCGATTCGCCTTCTGGTGGCCCCGGAACGGATAGGCTCCAACAACAAAATCAACAAGCTTTGCGCACTGGCGCGCGAGGCCCGGCACAATATTCTTGTTGTTTCGGACGCAGACACAAAAGTGGCGCCCGACTACCTGCGGCAGATAGCCGCACCCTTTCGCGACCCGCAAGTTGGCACTGTCACCAGCTTGTTTACTGGGATTCCGCAGCGTTCGTTCTGGCCGGAGATGGAAGCGGTATCCATCAGCGCCGACTTCATGCCTGCCGTTCTGATGGCCCGCCAATTGGAGGGAGTGCGCTTCGCTCTTGGAGCTACCGTGGCGATTCGCCGCGAGTGCCTTGCTAAGATGGGCGGATTTGAAGCACTGGTCAACGAGGCCGCGGATG
>JASIKV010000565.1 GCA_030049455.1 Terriglobia bacterium | reverse complement strand
CGGCAGTGGCCAGGAAATTGCGCGCCCGCTTGCGCATCTTCCCTTCGCCCGGGCGGCCGCCGCTTTCCTGGAGCGTGGCGTAGAGGCGGGGATCCGCCGCAAAAAGCGCGGGCGCCACTCCGAACAGCAAACTGGCGGCAAGAGACACAGCCAAAGCAAAGGCCAGCACGGAACCATCCATTCGAATCGAGTCCGCGCGCGGAAAGCTGGCCGGGAGCAATCCACTCAATCCTCGAACGCCCCAATACGCCAGTGCGATTCCCAGCGCCGCGCCCACCAGGGCCAGCACCGCGCTCTCCGTCAGCAATTGGCGCAGGATGCGATTGCGGCCCGCGCCCAGCGCCGCTCGCAAAGCGAACTCCCTGGCGCGCGAAGTTGCCCGCGCCAGCAGCAAGTTGGCGACATTCGCGCAGGCAATCAAAAGCACCAGGCCGACGGCGGCCAGCAGCATCAGCAGCGGAGTGGAAGTTCCCTCGATCATCGCTTCGCGCAGAGTGGCGGCGCGCACAGCCCAACCTGCATCTCCCGGCCGATACACTTTCCAAAGCCGGCTGCCCACGGCTTCCATGTCGGCCCGCCCCTGCTCCACCGAAAGTCCCGGCCGCAGCCGCGCCAGGGCTGTGAACAAGTGGATAGTCGGGCGCTTGGCCATGGAGCCGAAAAACGGATCCTGGACAATTGGTACCCAGACTTGCCGGGTCGGCCCCTGATCGATGAATGAGAATCGGAAGCCGGCGGGCATGATTCCCACAACGGTGAACGAACGCTTGTCCAGCTCAATGCTGCTTCCGATCATGGCCGGGTCGGCGCCGAAGCGGCTGTGCCACAACTCATCGCTGATCACCGCCACCGGCTCGCCGCCCGGGACATCGTCCTGGGGAAGAAAGCCGCGGCCCGCAGCGGGCGGCACACCCAGAACTGAAAAAAAGTCCGACGTAACGTCGCCCACGCGCACGACGGTGGGTTCACCATGCCCGGTGAGGGTGAGTTCATGCGCTGAAACTGCCGCCATTCCACTAAAAGCGTGGTTCTGTCTTTGCCATTCCTGGAATTCCAGGTAGGAGCAGGCGTCGCCCCCAATGCCCGCGCGGTCATTGGCCTCAAACAACCGCACCAACTGGCCGGAATTGGGAAAGGGCAGCGGTTTCAAGAGCACGGCATAGACCGCGCTGAATATCGCGGCATTCGCGCCGATTCCCAGGGCCAGCGTGGTCACTGCAACGATTGTAAACAAGCGGTTTCGCCCCAATTGCCGAAACCCGCAGCGCAGGTCCTGCCCCAGGGCTTCGAGCATGGGCAGCCCCCATTCCTCGCGGCAGATTTGTTTCGCCTGCTCGACACCGCCGAAGCTGCGCAGCGCAGCGTAACGGGCATCCGCCGGTGTCATGCCCTGGCGGATCTTCTCCTCCGTAAGCATCTCGATGTGCGCGCGCAGCTCATCCTCAAGGTCAGCGTGCACCCGGCTTTTGTCGAAGAGCCCTGTCACCCTTGAAATTGCGTTTCGCAGCCAGGACATGATTTGATTCTCCCATCGGCCTTCGCGCGGATTATCCCCCGGCGCCTTCCAGCACGCGCCCTATCACCCCGGCCATAAGCTGCCAGCTTTCGGCTTCGCGGGCAAGCTGCCGCCGGCCGGATTTCGTGAGCGAATAGAAGCGCGCCCGGCGGTGGTTGTCGGAGGTGCCCCAGTGGGAATTGATCCAGCCGCGCTGCTCGAGCCGCAGCAAAGCGGGGTAAAGCGTGCCTTGGTTGAGATGCAGCAGGTCGCGTGAGACCTGCTCGATTCTCCGCGCGATTCCGTAGCCGTGCAATGGCCCCAATGTTTCCAGGGTCTTCAGGACCAGCAGATCCAGCGTTCCGCGCAGAATGTCTTCCTTGGGTTGAGGCATCAAGGGTCTCCTATTGGGTTTCAACAGGAGGATATCTGCGCATCTGTAGGAAGTCAACAGGAAAATGAAGACACGAACCCCGCTGGTGCGCGCCTGTCCCCAGCCGCGGTGAATCTCGCCTTTTATATCCCGGTGCTAGGAGAATGCGCGGGTGGGGGACACTCGCGCTGCAAATCATGCTATGGGTTGCTTGCCGGAGTGGTCTTGGCGACTTCTCCGGGTGGTGCGCAGGGTGTGCCGCCCAGGTTCTTCTTGTAATCTTCGAAACCCTTCAGCAGGGCATTCACGAGCATCGAGCCCAGTTGGGCGGCGCCGGTGTAGGAGGGATGCGTAAAGTCGCCGGTCACCAGGCGCGGTTGATTGTCATACCACCGCCCCATGGTCCCCATTCCACCCATGGCGGCGAACGTGTTGAAGAAGGCCACGCCCTGCGCGCGCGCCACGCTCTGTTGCGCGGCCACGAGAATGGGAATACTGGGGATGGTGACGATGTCGCCGTCATCGTCGCGCGCCCCTCGGTCCATGGGTGACATAATCAGGATGGAGGCGTCGGGCAGCGCCTTCCGAATTCGTTGAATCACCAGCGAGTAGCTGTGAATGTATTCCGCGTAGGGAAGGTATCCATAATTGCTTTCATTGGTTCCAAAGTTCAGGATCACCAGATCGGGCCTGCGATTCTGCAAATCCGCGATCCAATCCTCGTGGAAAAAGGTCAGGTGATGGACCGTACCGCCAAGTAATCCCAGCGTGTCGTAGACGACGCCGGGATTGTCCCGTTCGAGCGCGACTCCATAGAGAGTAACGGTGCCGTCGCCCTGCGGCGTGATCGTGAGCGTGTGGCTGCCGTCCTTGACGTTGATCGTTACCATTGCCGACCCGCGCGTCTCGGAGTCCGTGGGAAAATCGCGGGCAGGATCCTTGTCAATGGAGGCGGTAAAGGACCCGCCGTGGGGCTGGGCGCGATAGAAAATGTCATACCGGCTGACGGCTGACCCCTCGCCCTTCGAAGTGGTGCGAATGTGCGAATAGGCCGCGGGAGTGCTGGCCGTAAAACTCGCGCCGCCCAGGCCATAGGACCCGCCGCCTGCGCCCGGCAATACGGGCGAGCTTACTTTCCAGCCCTTGCCCTCCATGTGGATGCCCTCGTGGTAGTAAAAATCCCAGGGCTTGGCGATAAAGATAAAGCCGTGACCGGAATCCCCGAATTTGTCTTGCAGCAAAGTGCGCGCAGCGCCGGAAATCAGGTCCCCGCTGATCGGCGAGTCGCCAAAATGACAGATGCGTGTGACGGCCCCCGGCTGCCTCTCCGCCGTATGCAGCAGGGCCTCGTAGAAATGACCCATGCCGCACCCGAAATCCTGGATGGAAACCTGGTCCGCCTGCTGGCTAACGATTTCCTTGACGTCATCCTGAAGAGGCCAGTTTTTCCCAACGTAGTCGCCCGACAGCAATGAGTTCGGAGGCGGCTCCTCCTCCGTTTCGGCCGCTATCGTGGGCGCGGAGGGGGGGACGAGGGCCGGCGCATTGACCGGCCGTGGTCTTACGAACACCTTGTCCAGCGCGTCGGGCCCCCAGGCGGCCAAGGGAGCTGACAGGCGCCGAATATTCAGGAACTGGAAGTGTTCCATGGACGGCAGGGTGTAAGGGAACAGGGACAGGAGGCCGAAAACGAAAATCGTGAACCAGGTCTTGGAGAGCTTCATCGGATCCGCTCAAAACTTGAAGTAGATAAACTGCGTCACCGCCGTGTGGCTGGTCCAGGCAATCAGAAATGCCACACCGGAAAGCGCCACCGCCTGCGCGGTCGACGGCCAGAGCGCAAATCGATTCTCCGTCCAGCGCTGCCAATTATCCGGCCACCACTGGGCCAGAATCGCCAGCCCGATGAGCACCGGGATGGGCCAGGGAATGTTGACCAGGTCCGTGCTCCAGCGCGTCAGGCCGATGAGAATTTCATGGACCTGCTGCAACGAGTCGCAGCGGAAGAAAATCCAGGTCAGGCATACGAAATGAAAAGTCAGCAGAGCGCCGCCCATGCGCGCGAAGAGGCGCTTGGGGATCTGCTTTCCGCGTCGCGGCCAAACCGCCTCAGCAGCATGGTTCACGGCCAGGCCGAAGCCGTGCAGCAATCCCCAAATCAAAAACGTCCAGGAGGCGCCGTGCCAGATTCCGCCCAGAGCGAAGGTAATCAAAGTATTCCAGTAGAGCCGCCACTTGGCGCGCCGGGCGGGAGGCAGCGCGAAGAAAATATAGTCGCGCAGCCACGTGGAAAAGGAGATGTGCCAGCGCCGCCAGAATTCCACCATGGATTCCGAGCGATAGGGTGAATTGAAGTTGTCGGGCAGCGTGAATCCCAGGAGCTGCGCCACGCCGATGGCGATGTCACTATAGCCTGAAAAATCGCAGTAGATCTGCACGGCAAAGGCGTAGACCGCGATCAGCATTTCCAGCGAAGAGAACATGCGGGGCAGTTCGAAGGCGCGGTCCACCAGGTTGACGGAAAGGTAGTCGGCAAAAACCAGCTTCTTCAGGAAGCCGCGCGCGATCATCATCAGCGCCCGGCTGCCCTGCACGTCGGTCAGCGGACGGGTGGGCTGCTGCAATTGGGTCAGCAGCACCCGCGCGCGAGTTATGGGTCCGGCGAGCAGAGTGGGGAAAAAGGTGACGAAGGCGAAGTATTCCATGAATCCCCGCGCCGGCTTCTGCTCGCCGCGGTAGACGTCGATGACATAGCTCATGGATTGGAAGGTGTAGAACGAGATGCCCACCATAAAGACCACGCGGAAGGGCGCCGGCGGAAGAGTGTGTCCGAAAGCGCTGAAAAAGGTGGCAGCGTTTTGAAGCAGGAAGTTGAAATACTTGAAGACCGCAAGGATCAGGAGGTTCAAAGTGATGTCCGTCGTGATCAGCAGGCTGCGCAGGCGCGTGTTCTGCGTGCGCACCAGCAGCCAGGCGGTGTTGAAATCCAGCAGCGCCGTAATGGTGATGGGCAGGCAATACCAGGGATTCCACGTGGAGTAGAAAAAGAGGGAAAGCGCCACCAGCACGAAAGGCCGGATCGATTCAAACCGCGATGCGCAGCGATAGAGCAGACATGCAATCAGCGCGAACAGAAGGAACGCCGGTTCGACCAATGCCATGGACTTTTGCCCAGTAATGAAGCCGGATAAAACTCACTGCTCAGATGATTGTGCCTTGCGAAAGTTACTGTACGATGACATCAGTTGATCGTAAAGCATCCCCGCCAGCTTTGCATAACCCGGGCCTGAAAAGTGGACGTAATCGATGCGCCCAAGTCCGGCCCGCACCCATCGGGCCATGGAGCCCGGCCCGCCCATGGCGGCCTGCTGGTCCCAATAAGCGCAACCCGCCCGCAGCGCGGCCCTGCGCAGTGCAGGCTGAAGCTCCGCCTGCTCCGCCTGAAGTGCGATTCTCCGGAGCCGGCGCGGGTTGCCGCGGTCCGTGGGGCCCGTCACCAGAATCGAAGCGTCGCCGGCATCGGATTTCAGCTTGCTGAGGATTTGATAGGCGCTCTCCTCATAGCCGCTGGGCGTGAAGCCGGGCTCGCCGATGTCGTTCGTTCCATAGGAAATGATGATGAGCGCGGGATGAGATTGCTGAAGCAGGGCGCGACGCAACTCGGGCATGGGGCGCTCCAGGTCCGAAAGGTGAGCTCCATTCACTCCGTCAGTGTCGTAGACAATTCCCTTCGTACCGTTCAGAAACTCCAAGCCCAGCAGGCGGGCTGTGCTGCCGCAACTGCTGCGGATGGAGATCCGGTGGGGGCCGCCGGCGAGCGGCGAGGAATTGGAAAGCTCCAGGAGATCAAGGGGCGAACCCGCGGGCCAGGGCTTCCAGGGCGGAACGTAAGGCACGGACCGGCGGCGCTTTTTAGTTTGCTTGGTCGTAACCGGCGGCGGCGGTGGGTCCGGGGGCTCAGACGGTTTTGCCATTTCCGCTTCGTTTGGGCCACCACCGGGAGAATTGCCACTTGGCGCGGGCGCTTCCGTTGCCGGCGTAGCGGGGGGCGGGACCACAGCCTCCGCATTCGAAGCGAGGTCATGGTAATCGGCGTCGTCAACCTGGACGGTCAGGCAGTCGCTGCCGGGGCTGGTGGCGGCGAAGATTTCAAATTGCGAATAGGATGCCTGAGCTGAAGCGGGATTGGCGGGGCGAAAGCTCTCAAGGCTCATTCCGCCCAGACCTACCACTCCGTCGGCTTCACCGGGCCGAAGCCCGTCGGTTCGCCAATACTGCCCATCGAGGGACTGGGCCTGGGCGTAACGAATGCTGTTCCAGGGCCTGCCCGGAAGAACAAAGCCCGGGCCGCCGTTTCCGAAGCGCTCCTGGAGCTTGTCGCGAATCACTCCCGCCCAATAGTCGGAGGCCACGTGGGAATCCCCGAAGTGGATGATGCGCACGACCGGCGGCGCCTGCGCATCGGGCGGCGCGGATTCAAGCTCTGCCAGCGCCTTGAAGAATGTTTCCAAGGGATTCCCCTCACCGGTTTCAATCGGCACGGGGTCGAGAGGGGTTAAGGGAACGGGCTTGGCGGGTTGGGGCCTGGGCCGGGTTGAATGCGCGCTGTTTGCGGGTGAGCTTGATTGTGCGAGGGTTTGACCCCGCCTGGTATGGGGGCCGACGGTTGCCGCTACGGCTCGCTTTGGCGAGTGGGTTGTGGCGGCCGCAGCCGGCGAGGTCCCGCGGACTTGAATGCTTGCGGCCAGCAACGTTGCTGCGGCGACTCCGACAGTGGACCGAAGGAAGATTGAGCGTGGGATGTCTATCATCGCTCCGAGTTTTCACAGGGGCTGGATTTCCCGCGCAACACGCAACTTGCTTCTTCCGCGCTGATGGATTTGCCATGGCGCGAATCGATGGTCGAGAGGTCATTGGTCACGACGATTTGCCCATCATCCATCAGGTAATAGAAGACCTGGGGAGGTGCGGCGGAGGGCTCCTGGAGAAATCCATCGCCGGCCTGAGTACCGGAATAATGCATCGCGGCGGGAACCATGGCGGGATAAAGCGGGGGCAAAAGGCTGCTCAACCTGCTCTTGCTCTCCCAGGACGCGTTCGAGTAGGAAACAGAGGCCTCGGTACCGGCGTCATACAATTTCATGATTCCGCCTACGATATATCGGCCCAGAAGGTTGTAACCCTCGTTGGTAAAGTGCGTCATGTCGGGTCTCGCCAGCGCGGGCAGGGAATAAGCCCATCGCTCGGCGCTTCCAGCACCGCCCATCGCCGTGTGCAGATCGATCACCACCGCGCCATCGCGCTCAGCCACGCGCCGCTGGGCCGCCATGATTTGCTGGATAATCTGCTCGTAGTGCTCTGCCTGGCTTGGGCGCGCGTCGCCGCGGTCCGGCGGAGTAAGAAGAATGACCAGCGCCGCGGGAGCCGCGCGGTGCAGCCGCGAAACGACGGCGCTGAGCGCGGCGTCGTAGGCGTTTTCGTCCAGGTACGACCCGCTGGTTTCGTTGGTTCCGTAACCGAGAATGATCATGTCCGGGCGCTCGCCGGAGATCTGCTCATTGAAGGTTTCTTCACGGCATTTGAGCAGGTACTCTGCCCGCGCCCCCACCAAACCCAGAGCGCTGTAGACCACACCGGGAGCAGATCTCTCCACCGAGAC
>JASIKV010000564.1 GCA_030049455.1 Terriglobia bacterium | reverse complement strand
GGATACTAACGGCGTGCTGCTCGATTTACCCGGAGTGGCTCTGAGTGGAGCGCCCAGCCTATCCAGCAGCACGCTGACCTTCGGCATCAACACGCAATCGAACAACGCGATTCCCGATACGGCCACAATCTTTGAGGTGGACGGCGTGGGCAGGTTTCCGACGATCAGCTTTAATGGCGTCAATTATGCCGACGCGGGCTATCTGGACAGCAGTTCCAACTCCTACCAGATTTCCGACGCGGCAACGCTGACCTCTGCCACGGGCGTGGCTACAGCCGCGTGCGCAGATAATTCCTACTACTGCCCCGCTTCTTCGCTGGCCCTCGACCTGACCCTCAACGGATCGAACGGCGCTTCCGAAGGTGTGACGCTCTACATCAACAACGCCGACGCGCTGTTCTCCGATTGCCCCGGCTGCGTCGCCTTTGACAGCCTTGCCGCCCCGGGCGGAACAAGCCCGTCAAACGATCAATGGGTCCTTGGCCTGCCATTCTTCTTCGGCAGACAGGTTTTTGTGGGAATCGCCGGCGGCACAACCTATTCGAACGGCTACTGGGCGTTTTAGAGGGATTCCTTCGCAGCGCGGGAGCGGCAGGTCGCCTTTTTCACTGACCGCATTCCCCACTGATTGATTCACCTGCACTGACCCTTGCCCGTGGCGCACGACAGTCCTTGGAGCGAGCCGCGACGGTTCGGCGCGCCTGCCAGAGCGGCCTGAAATTCCCTGGCTGCCTGGCCGGGTTGGTGCTGCTGGAGTAGCAGGTCTCCAAGCTGTTCCCGCGCCGGGATGATCGGGCCGGGGGTCACGGGCAGCTTCTCCATGGAGTCTTCTTCGTCCGCGGCATTGCGCAGCGAGCGCTGTGCCTCGTCCGGCTTCCCCTCCGCCTGGGACAGCCAGGCTTCAGCTTCGGTGGCCTGGATTTCCACTTGTTGTGCCCAATATTCATTGCCGGCAACGCGCAGCCGCCGTTGCAACTCATGCAGCCTGTCAATCTCCGGCTGAACCTCCGCCGGGCGGCCGCTCCTTGCCAGGCCCAGCGCCCGGGCCCAAACCGCAATCGCGATGTCCTGCGGCGGCCCCGATGCCGGCGGCTCGATGCCTGCGGCCTCGGTCCATTGGCCCCTCTCGACGGCATAGCGAACGGGCATGGCGGTTGACGCATATCCCTCTTTGAAATCGCGCGCCCTCAGCTTCCGAATCTCCTTGAGGTCCTGAAGAACCTCGTTCGCGTCATGCTCGCGGCCCTCCTGCAAATAGGCGTAGACCAGATAGTCCATCGCGTGCAGCTCTTCGCCAAGGTCTGCTTGCTCATGCGCCACGGCTCTGGCCGCTCGGTTTGAGGCAATGGAATCGTCCCACATGCCCAGCCGCGTGAAGATATGGGAAGGCATGTGCAAGGCGTGCGGAGCCGAGGGCGCAATTCCGGCGTAGGCGCGAGCCACGGCCACTCCCCTGCCGGCAAGCTCGGCGTTGTCACAGGCGTGGATCAGGTAGTGCGCGATACCAGGATGGTCCGGATATTGGCGGTAGAGGGGCTCCAGAATGCCGATGGCTTGCTTCTGCCGCGCATGGGTCTTGTCGAACGGTGACGCCGCCGAAAGCAGCGCCAGGGCATAGAACACCTGGGCTTCCACATCGTCGTGGTAAGTTGCCGCCAGTTTCCGCATCGCGGACTCATAGCTTACAATCCGGGTTGGGTAGGGAACGGAGTCGTCATAAATCAAAGCCAGGGCCTGGATGAACGCGCCCTCACGGTCTGACGCCGCGCCCATTTCCTGAGCCCGGCGGATCTCCTGCCGGCCGGCGTCAAAGCCCGCGGGTGGAAGAGCCGGGTCCCAAAGCTCATGAAAGTGCGTCATGGCGATGCCCCAATGCGCCATGGCGCAATGCGGGTCACGCGCCGCAACATCCTGAAATGAAGCCTCAGCGGCGGAATAGGCAAATGAGTGCAGCAAGGCGACGCCTCGCTCAAATTCTATCTGGGTGGCAGGCTCGCAACGGGTCGGAAACGATACGGATCCCAATTTCTCGGGGGCGGGATGGTCGTGAACCTCCTGGCCGGCGGAAGGGCTTACGTGAAGCACAAGGAGCATTCCACACAGCGCCGCAGAGACACTGATTCGCATCATGAAAAACATTCTATAATGGAGGCGTGCTTACGCGCCAAAATGTTCGGCTGACGCTCGAGGGAGCTCGCGCCATTCTGGCTGCGGCGGAAGCCCGGGCCGTGGAAATGAAAATCCCGCAAATCATCGCCGTCGTTGACGAGGGCGCGCACCTGTTGATTTTTGCCCGCATGGACGGCGCCAAGCTTTCGTCCGTTGAGGTCGCAATCACCAAGGCGCGCAGCGCGGCCCTGCGGCGGGCTCCGACCGGTCCCACACCGGCGGGCGAGCCGACGGTGATGAATTCCCTGGGGCTGGCGCTCGCTTCGGACGACCGGCTCACTCCCCTGCGCGGCGGCCTGCCCCTGATGGTTGACGGCCAATGCGTCGGCGCCATCGGAGTGAGCGGCGGCCCCGAAGCCGATGACGTGACGGTCGCCCAGGCGGGCGTGGACGCGCTTGCGAGGTTCGCGATATGACCTCAGGGAAATAGTTTTAAGCACAAGAGGCGGAGAAAGCAGCCAGGGGTCAGGAACAAACATGCCCAAGGGCCCACTGCCTGCGGCTCGCTTGCCCTCTTGTGATTTATAAGTTACAATGAGTTCCGCGATCGAGATCCGCCACTATGTCAGCCGCGCAGGGAAAGACATTTTCGATGATTGGCTGACGGAATTGGCAGACCGGCGCGCTCAGGCGAAAATCGCCGCACGCATCAACCGGCTTGCGGCGGGCAATTTCGGCGATTGCAAGCCCTTGCGCCAGGGCGTTTGCGAACTGCGAATCGATTGGGGACCGGGCTTCCGGGTCTATTACGCGATGATTGGGAAAACCTGCGTATTGCTGCTCTGCGGCGGCGACAAACGGAAGCAATCGGCGGATATCAACCGAGCCATCGACTACCTGCATGACTTCAAAGAAAGGACGGAGCGCCCATGAAACACAAAGCCAGCGTTTCCCACGATGAGGCGATGGTCCGCAGGCTTCACCGGGACCCGGGATTTGCCGCCGAATACCTCAAGGCGGCTCTGGAAGACGAGGACGAGCCCCAGGTTCTGCTGATTGCCTTGCGCCACCTTGCCCAGGCTCGGGGAATTGCCAAAGTCGCCAAGGCCGCTGGCGTTGAGCGGGAGAGCCTTTACCGCGCATTGTCGAAGCACGGCAATCCCCGCCTGTCCACCCTGTTCGCCGTCACCAAAGCCGTTGGGCTGCGGCTAACCGTCCGCGCCACTGAAGCTAGATGAACCCCTTCCGGGGGTTGCGTTTCCTTTTACACTTCCCAATAATGGTGTCATGCCCACAGGCCGGAACGATTGCCCGACGGCGCTCGCGAGGTTCGCCGCATGACCAGCACGGCCCAAACCACGGCCAGGGCCAGGCCGGATTATTCGCACGGCAAGCAGCTTGCCCAGCAGATTTTTCATGAGACGCTGGCCGCCATCGA
>JASIKV010000563.1 GCA_030049455.1 Terriglobia bacterium | reverse complement strand
ACGCGGTTGACGGTGACGCTATCGCCGGCGATGGTCATCTGGCCTTCCGAGCCGGTGAAGATGAAGCCCTCGCTCTCTGAGCCGCCGTCCACAAAATTAGTTCGCACGCTCAGGTTCCAGCCCTTGGGGTAGTCGTAGAGAGACATCATCACGTCGGGCACATCGCGGCCGTCTTTCCAGAAGCGGATTCCGCCCGTTGAAAACGCCCGCGTGGGGCCGGTGCAATCGGTAATCAGGTGCACGCCGCTGAACAGGTGCACGAACAGGTCGCCCGCCACGCCGCTGCCGTAGTCCTGATACTTGCGCCACTGAAAGAAGCGCTCGCCGTCCCACGGTACCTTGGGCGCCGTGCCGAGGAAGCGCGGCCAGTCGCAGGTGGTGGTGTCGGCGTTGTAAGGCACGGTGTATTCCCACGCTCCCTGGGCGGAATTGCGGTCGTACCACACTGTCACCATGTTCAGTTCGCCGATGGCGCCCGCCGCCAGCAGCTCCTTCGCCTTGTGGTAAATGATCGAGCTGACGCGCTGGCTGCCGATTTGCATGATGCGGTTGGTCTTTTTCCAGGTGTCGATAATCTTCGGCCCGTCGGCGTAGACATGAATCATGGGCTTCTCGCAGTAAACGTCCTTGCCGGCGTTCATCGAGTCCACGGAAGCCTGCATGTGCCAGTGGTCGGGCGTGCCGATGATGACGGCGTCCACGTCCTTGCGCGCCAGGATTTCGTTGTAATCGCGCGTGGCCTGGATGTCCTGCCCCCAAAGCTCCCGGGCGTGCTCAAGGCAGCCATCGTAGCAGTCCGCCACGGCCACCACTTTGACTCCGGGCATCATGGCCGCCCAATGTGTGTCGCCCTGGCCCTGGCCGCCCGCTCCGATCAGGGCGATTTGAATGTGGTCGCTCGGCGCAATGGGCCTGGCGGGCTCGGGCTCCTCGACTGCCATCAGGTGCGTCTTCGTCGAGCCCACAAGATATGTTCCGGCAATGCTCCCGGTCTTCATAAAGTCCCTGCGATTGATGTTGGCCACTATAACCCTCCTCGAAAAATGAAAGCGTATGCGTGCGCAGGCGCGTCTTATCAGTCGGGCGCGCGCGCGCGCGCGCTGACATTCTATTCCAATTCGCGTGGAAATTCTTATGTGAGGGGTTAAGAAAAGTTGGGCAACACCGCAAGGCTGACTTGTGGCACGGCCTTTCAGGCCGTGTCTCTGCGCCACGGGCAGGATGCCCGTGCCACGCCACTCTGCTACGTCAGTTGCGTCAAGCCGCGGACGCTCATCTCGCGAGAAAGCTCAGGCGGCAGGAGGAACGTGACTTTCTCATCCATGGCCATGACTTCTTCCACCTGCTCAACGCCCATGGAGCGGAAATAGGCCAAAACTTGCTGCACCAGATACTCGGGAGCCGATGCGCCGGCTGTGATGGCCACGCATTCCACGCCTTCGAGCCAGTCGGGATCGATTTCCGAAGCGTCGTCGATCAGAAAAGCCTTCGCGCCCGCGCCCTCTGCAACTTCGCGCAGACGGCGGGAGTTGGAACTGTTGTCCGAGCCAAGCACGAGCACCAGATCGGCATCCTCGGCGAGCAGCTTGACGGCGGTTTGACGGTTTTGGGTCGCGTAGCAGATGTCGTCACTGGCAGGCGCGGTCAATTTGGGGAAGCGGCGGCGCAGAACTTCGATGATCACGTTGGCGTCGTCAACGCCCAAGGTGGTCTGCGTGGTCACTGCGACCCGGTCGGGGTCAGGAACCTGCACCTTTTCGGCCTCTTCGATGCTGCCAACCAGTTGAATCCGCCCGGGAACTTCGCCCATGGTGCCGATCACTTCATCGTGCCCCGCATGGCCCACGAGAATGATCGAGCGATCCTCATTGGCGTAGCGAACCGCCTCCATGTGGACTTTGGTGACGAGCGGGCATGTGGCGTCGATCACCTTCAATCCCTTGGCAGCAGCGGTGGCGCGGACGGTGGGTGAGACTCCGTGCGCGCTGAAAATCGCCACGGCGCCATCCGGAACCTCATCGAGGTCGTCGATGAAAATCGCGCCCTTGGCGGCGAGCGAGCGAATCACGTACTTGTTGTGGACGATTTCCTTGCGCACATACACCGGAGAGCCATAAAGCTGCAGCGCCATGTTGACCACGTCGATCGCGCGGTCCACTCCGGCGCAAAATCCCCGGGGTTTTGCCAGCAAAACTCGTTTGATTGCCATGATGAGCAGCCGTCTCCGCCCGCATTCGGGACAATCCCATTAATAATTCTATCGGATTCGCGCGGGTTCGTCAAAGCTGCTGTAGCGCGGGTGGTGTCTCAGTTTGAAATTTGCAGCTGGCTCGAGGGCGCTCCGCTATTGTAGCGCGGGGGTCCCCACCCGCGATCCATCGACAAATGGCAAAAACGCGCGCGTCCCGCCGCTGTGGCATGGGCTTCCAGCCCATGGACATGGCCAGGGTGGCCATGCCACGAGTCGCGGATGGTCCCGCCGAGGCGGGACGCGCTACAGATCATTCAGGTATGATAGTCAGCCTGGACAGAACGATTCCGCAAAGGACGCGAAACAGCTCAACGAT
>JASIKV010000562.1 GCA_030049455.1 Terriglobia bacterium | reverse complement strand
AATCCAGTCCTTCAGCGCGTCGGTAATGCGAATGTACTGGTCGAGCTGCGTGTTCAGGTAGCCGGGAATATCGTATTCGGGGTCCGGACGGCGGTTGCGGAAATCGTCAAATCTCTCGACGCGAACCTGGGCGAACTTCATATACTCTTGAATTCGCTCGGATGCTCCCTGAGCTTCGCGGAGCTCGTCCACTTCATCTTCATTCAGGAAATCGGGCTTTTGCGCCGCCGCTGCAATGCCCAGCCCCATGGCGATCAAAAAAGTGGATGTGAGCCAGATACGCATAGGGAATCTAAAACGCTCCGGAGGGAATTTGTGATTCGGGCGGCTGGGGAGTTTTGGGGGAATTATCCGCGCCATGCGATTTCTCCGCGGGGAACAGTTCGTGAAGGACTTCTTCCCGTTCCTGGTCCAACTGCTGCTCGGCGTTGTTCAGCGGAGCCCGGTCGAAATAGCTGACGGTACGGCCCAAATCCTGAAGGGTTCGGACGTTTTCACGCAGCGCGATGTCGAGCTCGCGAAAACCTTCGGGTTGCTTGGAAGCCCTGCGTCCGGATTCCTGCAGGAATTTCCACGAAGACTTCAACGCCTCCACCAGCGCGCCGACCAGCGTGGCGCCCGCATCGACATGGCCCTGTGAATACGCCGTTTGGGCTTGCGCGAGTTTCAACTGGGCCAGCTTGATTTCGTCCTTCGCCTTCTTGACGGGATTCGATTCGCTTTGAATTCTCTGGAGCAATTGCGCTTCGGTTTCACGGGCCCGGGCGCAGGAACCTGCCAAAATCATGACCAGGACTGCCAACCCGATCGATCCTCCTGACCAGCGTTCCCGTCCCATAAATCTAGATTATAGCTACTTTGAAAGCTCCCGGCGGAGAAGCTTTGCCCGCTGCGTGGCCTGCCATTCCTGGTCCGGAGCCGCGCCGTGTGAGAGTTGCAGGAAACGCTCGTAATTGGCCAGCGCTTCCTTGCGCGCCATCAGGTGATCGTAGCAAGTCGCAAGCACGAAGAAAATGTAGGGCGCCGCATCCGGAGCTTTTGCCAACTGCTCGAGTAGGGGGATTGTGTCGGAATACCTCTTTTGAAGATCCAGACTGGATGCGAGGCCGATGGCTGCGTCGCGATTGTGGGAATCCAATTTCAAGGCGGCGATAAACTGCGCCTGCGCCTCCGGATACTTCTGTTCCTTCAAAAGGACCTCGCCGTAAGCGCGATGCAAGTCAACCACGCCGGGCTGCGCGTTCACCGCGAGTCGATAATACTTTTCCGACTCGGGGTAATTCTTCAAGCGGGCGTAGACGTCGCCCAATGCCGCCGTCAAGCCCGGAAGGTCAGGCCTGGCATGATCGACGGACATCAAAAGGTCGCGGGCTTTTTCATTCTGATTTTGCTGCAAATCGAGCCCGGCCAGGTGGAATTGCGTTTCAACATCATCGGGCCGCGCTGCGAGGTATTTTTCGAAATGCCCTGCGGCCTGCGGGAGGTCATTCAACTCTTGGGCAGCCAGCGCAGATCCCAATTCCGCTTGATTGAGCGTGGGGTCGATCGCCAGCGCCTGCTGAAAGGCCGCGAGCGCCTCCTGGGGATGCTTCTGTTCCAGCTCCATTTGCCCAAGTTCATACTGCGCGGCGGCCATGTGCGGGTCCAGGCGGGCGGCCTCCTGGAACTCCTTCGCAGCGGCTTCGGGCTGATGGGTTTGCGCGAGCGCGCGAGCATAGTACAAGTGAGCGTGGGCATGATCCGGCTTGAGCGTCGTTGCCTTCTGCAACTGTTCCAGCGCGGCCTGCGGCTGGTTCTGTTCCATCAACAGAATTCCCAGATTCAGCCGCGCCTGGAAGAGGTCGGGGGCAAGCTCCAGGGTTTTCCGATATGCGTTCACCGCCTCGTCAGGCTCGTGCAGAGCAGTGTAGGAGTATCCAAGATTGAACCACGCCTCCGGAATCGAGGGCTGCTGTGCGACCACGGCTTTCAGCGCCTTGACGGCTTCTGCATAATCGCGTTTCGTAAGCGCGTCCTGCGCAGTGTGCAGCAGCGCGGAAATTCCCCCGGAGTCCTCCGGTGTTGTGGGTTTTGCGGCCGCGGGCGCATTGCCCAATTTCTTCAGCAATTGAATCAGGGCCTCACTCGCGCCCGCCTTGCGCAAGTCGCGCTCCAGGTCGGGCGTCACCTTGAAATCCACCCCGTCTTTTCGCGCGATGGATTCGATCTTCTGCGATGGCACGCCCGCCTGAAGCATCGACAGGGCCTGATCCTGCGAGAGCGGCGCTTCCTTCCCGATGTCCTGCGCCGGCAGGCGTGACGCCGCTGCGCAATTTGCTTTCAATTTGAATCCGACGTGCGCATCCACGGGCATCGCCGCCGGCATCATCGCGAATGAAAGGAGGGCCGAGAGCGGGATGGCAGCGGGGTGTCGTTCGAAACGCATGATGTCAATTCTTGGACTGCGCAGGGGCGCGGGAGGTTTTGGAATCCTTGAGGTATTTCGCCAAAAATTTCCCCGTCAGCGAGTGGGTGTTCTTCAGCAGGCCTTCCGGCGGGCCCGCGGCCACAACGTATCCGCCGGAATCACCCCCCTCGGGACCGAGGTCGATGATCCAGTCGGCG
>JASIKV010000561.1 GCA_030049455.1 Terriglobia bacterium | reverse complement strand
CCCCGGCTTGAGCTGGGCGACGGCCTGCATGACGCCCAGCATGGTGGCGCCGCCCGCCATGTCGGTTTTCATCTCATGCATGTTTTCGCTGGGCTTGATGGAAATGCCGCCGCTGTCAAAGGTAATTCCCTTCCCGATCAGGCCAATGACGGGCTCGGCGGGCGCGCCTGGCGGTGAATAGCGAATGACAATCAGCCGGGCGGGCTCGCGGCTGCCCTGCGCCACCGCCCAGAACGCTCCCATCTTGAGTTGCTGGATTTCCCCCGGCCCCAGAACCTCGCAGGCCAGGCCGAAGCGCGCCGCCATCTTCTCGGCTTGTTCGGCCAGGCGTGTGGGCGTCAGGCAGTTGGAAGGTTCATTCACCAGCTCGCGCGTGAAATTCTGGGCCTCGCCGAGAATGCGCCCCCGCTGAAGGGCTTCCTGCGCCTCCGCGCTCGGCGATTCCCCTCCGGTCAATAGAATCAGATTGTGAATCCCCTTTTCATCCCTGGATTCGGTCCGATAGCTGTCTGCGTCGAAATCCCCCAGAAGCGCGCCCTCAACCACTGCGCCGATGGTGCTTGGAGCAACAGAGCCCAGCACCCAGGCCATTTCCCGCACGCCCCGCGAGCGCAAATGGCGCACCGCCGCGCCCGCCAGGTGACGAAGGTGCGTCCCGTTGAACTTCTCGGCCTTGCCGGCGCCCACCACCAGCAGCTTGTCGGCAGTGATTCCATCGGGCCAGCGGAGCGGCGAGCACTCAAATGCCTTGCCGGTAAGCTCACCCGACACCCGCATTTCCTCCAGAAGACCGCGCGTCTCCTCCGGCAATTTTTCAACTGTGCCGCTGGAGGCAGGAGCTTCTTCAAAGCTGTAGGCGACAAGAACGGGAGTGGAGATCTCTGCCAGGGAGGTGGATTGGAACTCGATTTTCACGTGAGGGGCTCCTTCAGGCCAGATTGGCGACTGAACGTTAGAGGGTAAGAGCAAAACGTTAAATGGTAAAGGGTGAAGGGTAAAATGAGCTCCTGATGCAGGCAGTCTTTAACCCTTACCCCTTCCCCGTTTCTTTTTCTTTCTGGCCCCACATCCCAGTTCTCAAAATCTGCGCCGCCGGTGCTCATGGATGGCCTGTTGAGTTTCACGCTCGATGGTTCTGCGGCGCGAGGTTTCGCGATGGTCGTAGACTTTCTTCCCTTTGGCGAGCGCAATTTCGCACTTGATCAGGTTTTTTTTCAGATACACACGCGTGGGGATGAGGGTGAAACCTTTCTCCTGGACGCGGCCCGCTAGCTTATCCAGTTCCTGACGGTGAAGCAGCAATCGCCGGTCGCGGAGCGGATCGTGGTTCGCGTAACTTCCCGACGTGTAGGGGCTGATATGGCAATCAATCAGCCAAGCCTGCCCCTTCTGGAGGTCCACGTAACTGTCCTTGAGGTTGATTTTCCCGTCCCGAACGGACTTCACCTCCGTGCCGGTCAACTCAACTCCGGCTTCAAAGCGTTCCATCAGGTGGTACAAATGATTCGCCTGCCGGTTGACGGCGAAATGCTTTGGTTGTGGCGCTGAAACCTTCGACACGAAAAGTCCCCGCGATAGAATTGCCCGCCCGGAAGGAAATTTTAACATGGGCTGTGGAAGCATCGATGTAGGGACTTTGGGTTTTTCGGATCTAAGAAGATTGGAGCTAAAAAGGAATTCGTTCAGGAGGCAAGTCAGGAGGAATCGATGGCCGCAGCGGTCCTGGCTATCAGTCGTAGCTCACACCATAAATCTTTCGATTGGTCCCGGGAATGGGTCGCGCACGGACGATTCGAGCATGGACTTCCGGACTCTGGCCGGTGGGGCTGTAGGGGCAGGCGACCATCACTCCCGCGCCCACGGAGTAATTTTTCTCACTGACAAAGCTGAACCCGCCTTTTGATACGTTGTCGCTCTTTGAGATGTCCGTCCCACCCTGATAGTCGCGAACACGCACGGGCATCTGAAGCGCCACCCGGCGGTGGCGGCGCTTTTCGGGCCCGTCTTCCACCACTTCCGGCCGCGCGTCGGTAGGCAGCGCCTTATCCATGGTGAGTTGTTTTTCCGCATATCCCCAGGGAGTTTTCCCATCGCAATTCTGGCACAACCGGTTCAGAACACCGCTCGCGTCGAGCACTTCCACTTCCACCAGGGAAAGGCGAGCCATGACGGCGGCGCGGCAGACCCGGCATTCGAGCAGCGCCGCAGCTTCGGGGACATCACCTTCAGATGGCGGAAACCGGATGCCCCAGATATCTTCGTTGGGCCGGACATATTCCACACCCCACTCGCTTCCTTTTTCCGTAGGCGGCGCGGTGGGGCCCACAACGCGGAAATCCGCCTCGCGGCGGTTGCTCAGGTTGACGATCCGAACGGTGCTTCCCGTCACCAGCTTTTGACTCAGCTGGATCTTCGCACCATGACGGTTCAGAACCAGAGTTCGGCCCTCCGCCTTGAATTTGTCCCCGCCCGCGTCCATCCCGAGAACCCGCAGGGGAACGGTCAACATCAGCCGGTCAGACCGCCGCTTCTGAGAGCTCATTCCATCCTTCCTTCAAGCCCCATTTTGATTCGTCCGATAAAGTTACTGAAAGGCGCCGCCTTTTGCAAACCTTTCCTTCGTAAAAATTTGCATTGTCACTTCGAAGGCAATCCGCTATGATTTCAATGCGGGGTGGAGCAGTCTGGTAGCTCGTTGGGCTCATAACCCAAAGGTCGCTGGTTCAAATCCAGCCCCCGCAACCAAACCCTTCCGTCAATGCAAATTCTGCATGTCCCGAGTTTCGGCCAAGCCTTACTTTGTCTATGTCTTGTGGAGCGAGGCAGCACACCGCTCCTACATTGGGATAAGTGAGAATCCCGAGAAACGCTTACAACAACACAATAACAGCGGCAGGGGTTGGACAGCTCGTTTTGCACCATGGCAATTAATCTTTTGCCAAAAGTATGACGACTACCGAAGCGCGCGACAACAAGAAATTCACCTGAAGGCGCAAAAGGGAGGCCAGGGATTCTGGAAAATAATGGGGCTTACTCCCCGGCGCTAACTCGCCGTGAGAGAGCTCATAATCCCGCCCAGGCGGGATCGCTGGTTCAAATCCAGCCCCCGCAACCAAACCCTTCCGTCAATGCAAATTCTGCATGTCCCGAGTTTCGGCCAGGCCTTACTTTGTCTATGTCTTGTGGAGCGTGGGAGCCCGCCGCTCCTACATTGGGATAAGTGAGAATCCCGAGAAACGCTTACAACAACACAATAACAGCGGCAGGGGTTGGAAAGCTCGTTTTGCACCATGGCAATTAATCTTTTGCCAAAAGTATGACGACTACCGAAGCGCGCGACAACAAGAAATTCACCTGAAGGCGCAAAAGGGAGGCCAGGGATTCTGGAAAATAATGGGGCTTACTCCCCGGCGCTAACTCGCCGTGAGAGAGCTCATAATCCCGCCCAGGC
>JASIKV010000560.1 GCA_030049455.1 Terriglobia bacterium | reverse complement strand
AACGTCTTGAAGTTGACCCGCGCGGGGAATAGAATGGCGTCCCGCTGAAGGCTTTAGGGAGATGGCGCACTTGCCAATGGGGAGGGACTTATGGAGAGCTGGATGATTCGATTTCTGCTTGCGGCTGTGACGTTCGGCGTTGTGCCGCTGTTCGCGGCCGGGCCCAATCCGCCCATGCCATCGCACGGCTGGCTGCTGATCGCCAACAAAGGCGACCACACTCTGGGAATCATCGACCCGGTGGAGGGAAAGGAGGTGGCCACGGTGGACGAAGGAGGCTTCACCGGGCACGAGGTTGCCGCTTCGCCGGATGGCCGGCGCGCCTTCGTTCCCATCTACGGCAACTCCGGGGTGGGCAAGCCCGGAACCGACGGCGCCACCGTGGCGGTGATTGATCTATCCACACGCAAGCTGGTGGATACGCTCGAATTGGCAAAACCTCTGCGCCCGCACTGTGCGGTCTTTGGCCCGGAGAACGGACTTCTCTATGTCACCACTGAGCTTGGCGATTCCGTCACCGTCATTGATCCTAAAACGCTGCAGATTGTGGGCAGCGTACCCACGGGTCAGGCCGAATCGCACATGCTCGCCATCACCCGCGACGGCAAGCGCGGTTACACGGCCAATGTGGGCCCCGGCACGGTGAGCGTGCTTGACCTTGAGAGGCGCGAAAAAATCGCGCTGATTCCGGTTTCGCGCGAGACCCAGCGGATTTCGCTTTCCATTGACGATCGCTGGGTGTTCACCGCCGACCAGACTCAGCCGCAGCTCGCCGTAATCGACACAGCCAAAAATCAGGTGACGCAGTGGATTCCGCTCGCGGGCCTCGGGTACGGAACAGCGCCGACTCACGATGGCAAATGGTTGATTGTTGCTGAGCCACCCGTGGGAAAAGTAGAGGTGGTGGATTTGAAGTCGATGCGCGTTGTGCACTCCATCAGCGTGCCCAAAGCGCCGCAGGAAGTTCTGGTGCGGCCCGACGATCAAGTGGCGTACGTTTCCTGCGACGCGAGCAAGCAGGTGGCGGCGATCAATTTGAAGACCTGGAATGTGGATAAACTGATCGACGCCGGGAAGAGCGCGGATGGACTGGCATGGGCAAGCGGCCATTAAGTTATTTTGCCATTTAGTTCTTTGACCGTTGGGCGGTTTCAAGACTTCCTGCTGTGGGCTTGCGCGCAGGGTTTGAAGCCGACAAGTGGCACCGTGGCCAAATGGCTAAATAATTTCTACCTGACAGTGTTCCACCAGGCGCTTGAACCGCTGAGCGTCCGCGTCGCTTCCCACGATGGCGCCGTAGTGCATGGGCACGGCGATTCGGGGATGAATGGCCAGTGCTGCTTCCACCGCCTCTTCCACCGTCATCACATAAGTTCCTGAAACCGGCAGCAGGGCGATATCGCAGGCGATTTTGTCCATCTCGGGGATGAAGTCCGTATCACCTGCGTAGTAGACGCGTGTGCCGTCCATGGTAAAGACGAATCCCAGGCCCTTCCCGCCCTTGGGATGGAATGCCTGCCCGGGCTCGCGGAACTTGTTTACGTTATAAGCCGGCACGGTTTCGATTTCGATCTTGCCAACCGTGATTTTCCCGCCTGGATCCAGGAAGCGCGTCTGCTTCACCTGAATGCCTTTCAATCCGCCTTTGCAGAGCGGGCTGGCCACGATGGTCGTGCCTGGGAAGACGACCTTGTTCAGATCGTCGAGGCTCAGGTGGTCAAAGTGGTCGTGACTGAGCAGAACAATGTCCGCCTCATCGCGGTTTGTGACTTTGAACGGGTCGGTGTAGATGACGCTCGACCCCTTAATCTTGAATGTGTCATGAGCGATGCGCACGAAATCGAGGTTTAGGAGCTTCATTTCACACCTCCGAAATGCTTTCCTTTCGCGCCGGCCAAACTGACTTGGCGCGCCCGATTAGGATAGCATCAGTTCCGATTTCGTGGCATCGGCATCCGGCCCGTGAAGCAGATTCAGCCTTGGAGGCCGAGCCACGTTTTGGTTGCGGCCCTGCCGCGCTGTGCTAAAATGGTTTTCGATTCCAATCCTTGCGGGCCGTTAGCTCAATTGGCAGAGCAACTGACTCTTAATCAGTAGGTTGGGGGTTCGATTCCCTCACGGCTCACCAACGAATTGAAACTAAATAAAATAGCAACATTTGACCTGCGGTTTTCGACCTCAATTCTTGGCGTGGCTCCCTCGCGCGACACTGATCCTTGCGCTGAAAACAATAGGCATATCGGAGGGGGAGAGCAACTGATCGAAAATCAGTGGATTGGGTCTTCGGCCTTGGCGAGCAATGGCTGGAGTTTATTGATTTTTCGATAGTTATTACAATCACGGGGCTGTCCCGCCTTTGAGTAAAACGCACACCGTAGCAGAACGGACCAAACTCGACACGGCCGTAGCAGAATTCGTCTAATCGCCGATCAAAATCCTGCGGGGCTAAATAGTTGTCGGTGAGCCGCTGCCCAACAGAACTGGGGCGAGATTCTACGACCCACACCCTGAACGCACAACAGCACACCTAACACGAGAATTCGTACATTCCAAAGATTGTTCATAAGGCCTCCTGTAATTTTGTTGGCCAACTTCGGAGCGCCAGTCGGCACAGGTTCCTTCCTTTCCTGCAATGAAGCTCTCATCGTGTCAGGTCCTCCGTGGCCTTGAGCAGGGACACATCTCGCACACAAATCTTCAGTGTCAATGCTGCACGGCCCACAAGACACGTGGTCGGTTGCATCGTTTCGGCAACACTGCGAATCAGTGGCGACCGCCTCAATCCTGCCCGCAAGCGAATTTCACCACGCAGGAGGGAGGAAAGGCCCGTTGGCCGTTTGTTGGAGAGAAAAAACCGTCGACTGACGGGCCCTCAGACGTTCCTGCTATCGCCTGACATTCTGGGTGGCGATGATCAGGTTGTGAAGCTCCTCCCGTTCGCTTCGAGGGTCTCAATCTTCAAGATTTGCGGCCAAGGTGGCAGGGAACTCCGGTGTCGCGATAAGGACAGGTCGACAAGCGCATCCACCGCATCCTGGATGAGACGTCTCTTCCGCACCGAGTAATCT
>JASIKV010000559.1 GCA_030049455.1 Terriglobia bacterium | reverse complement strand
CGCGCCATCGTCGTGGGGCAGGTTTACGACGCATTTCTTGAAAAACTTCGTCAGCGCGTGGAGCAGATTAAGGTAGGCCCCTCGGAGCAGCCGGATAATTCCATGGGGCCGGTAATCAATGAGCGGGCGAAGAAATCCATTTTGGATTACATCGAGGTAGGGAAAAAGGAAGGGCGCTTGATTGCCGGCGGCGGTGTGGGCGGGGGAAATGGACACTTCATTCAGCCAACGGTGATCGCCGACGTCTCTCCCAAGGCGCGCGTCGCTCAAGAGGAGATTTTCGGCCCTGTGCTGGCGGTCATTCGCGCGGATAACTTCGAGTCGGCCCTGGAAATTGCCAATAACACAGACTACGGACTTACCGGAGCCGTGTACACTCGGGACAAACGCAAATTGGAAAGCGCCACTGAGGAGTTTTTCGTGGGAAACCTCTACTTGAACCGGAAATGTACCGGGGCGATGGTAGGTGCGCATCCTTTCGGCGGATTCAACATGTCGGGAACCGATTCCAAGGCCGGAGGGAACGACTACCTTCTGCTATTTACCCAGGCCAAAACAGTCTCCGAAAAGGTAAATTTATGAATGGGTTATGAGGTGCTACTGCCATCCTGTTGCAGGGTGGTGCAGGGCCCATGATCGATTGAACGGTCCAATCTGGTTGTTGCAATATCGTCCAATTTTCATATAATGAGAATGCTGGGTAAGTAGGCGATTCTGCCTAAATCAATTCGCAAAGTTGAGTTTGTTGTGAGTGGAGGGCATGCCGAATTTGCCGAACTTTGAACAAGTCGGCCCGCAAGCGCGAATTCAGGCGGAACTCGTCAGATTGGAATCTCAGAAAAGGGAATTCTGGGTTCTGATTGTATTTGCGGGCGTAGTTCTGATTCTGGGCGTCCTTTCTTTCTTTTTCCCCCGACATTTCTGGTTCAGCGACGGTTTGCATATCAGCCTGTCACCGCAGGTTTTGTTCGTCATCATGGTTGCGGCCGTGTTGTCATCGCTCGTCTATGTCCGCCGGGAGCTTGAAACCCGGGGGCTGCGGCTGGTGAATCTCCAGCAGTATATGTCCTCGCAGGAAGTCAAGGCGGCCAGCATGATCGATGCTGTTACCAACGTGTTTACGCGAGGGCTACTGCACGATCTGCTGGCCAGCGAGATTTCCCGCGCCGAGCGCACCAACCGCGCGCTCGCCCTCATCATGTGCGACCTGAACAATTTCAAGCAGGTGAATGACCGGTACGGGCACCTGATGGGCGATTACGTACTTTCGCAAATCGCCACGATTCTGAAATCCTGCGTGCGCGGATCGGATTGCGTGGTGCGATACGGCGGCGATGAATTCCTTATCCTTCTTCCTGAGACGGACGAAAAAGGGGCGGAGACCGTGCGCCAACGCATCCACCAGCGCGTGGCAGAATGGGATTCCAGTAACCGCGTGGGCGACCTGCCGATTTCCGTCAGCCTCGGCCTCTATCTCCACGTGAACGGCCAGACGCCGGATAAAGATGTGGCGGAAGCCGATGCCCGCATGTACGCGGAAAAAATCGCGGCCAAACGCGCCGCCCTCGCCGGCAAGTAAATCAAGATTAAGCGCTTCGGTCAGAGATCGCCGATTACTTCGCGGGAGACGATTCCTTTATAACTTCCCACTTCTCGTATCCGAAATCCCAAACGTCCATGCTGAGCTTGTCATCCGCCACCTCACCGAGAGCGTATTCTCCCCCTTCCAACGGCTGAAGAGGTCTGAGGGTGTAAACATTGGGCGCCACCCGCCGGCGTTCCACCTGCACAATGGACCGCTCTTCCGAGGAGGCGGCATTCTTGCCGCGCGCGGTCTCCACTTCCTCCACCACGCGCGCCTGTTTTTCCGTTTTCAGCTTCACCAACTGCAAATTCGCGCCCAGACCGGCCGCTGATTGGACGTAGAAAACTGGTTGCGGGTCGTTCAACCGGATGACTGCTTTGGGGCCGTCCAGAACGATCATGGAACGGGCCTTCACAATGGGCAGCGGAACGGCCAGCACCATGGCGGCCCGCTTCTTGTCGGTAATGGATTCGGCCTCGGATTGCGCCAGGCGCACCAGGCGCTTGCCGTCAACGGTAAATATTCCGTCATCACCGGGCAATCGCAAGCCGGGAGCGACTTCCAAGCCTGTGTCGGGGGATTTGTAGAAGCGTTCCTGATCGTTCTGCCGGGCCTGCTCAAGCTGCTTCTTTTCGGCGGCTTTCGCTTCGTCCTGGGCGCGCCGGGTGGCGTCGAAATCCACGAGGGTGGTTGGAATCTCCTCCCACTCCGAGCGCTCGACGCTGAAATAGCGCACACGGTCTCCCTGGACCTCATAACTCGAAACCATTTGGTAGCTGCCGTCTTTCAGGTAGAGCTTGATGGCCTCCGCCGCGCAGGGCAATGCCAGCAAGCCCGCCAGCAGCCCCGCAGCCAGGCAATGGCGGATTTTCGGTCGAGGGGCCATAACCGGTTTCACCCTGCTTGGATGCTCTTTGCAGGTGGTAGGAATGCGCTCTTTCATCCTGATTGAGGATTATAGCTCCGGGTGATTTCCCCTGCGCGATGAGATTTGAAGCCTGCGGATTGTCCGGCCTGCGGCTTTTTCGCGTATGATGTTCAGGATGACATTCACCGTTGCGCGCCGGGCGCCCCCAGTTTTCCATTTCTGTCTCCTGCTCGCCGCGGCTTTGGTGAATCCCCCTGCAGCGCGTGCTCAGGTGGATTATTCCGTCCATTTTGAACTGGAAAAGCCCGCCTACCTGCTCGGCGAGCCTATTTTCTGCCGATTTGTGATTCGCAACACGGGCGTGGCAGTCTTCAACTTCCGTTATCGCGCGCCCAGCCGCATTCTG
>JASIKV010000558.1 GCA_030049455.1 Terriglobia bacterium | reverse complement strand
AGAGGGTCGCTGGACGGACGATCCGATCCAGCACACTGGGAACTCGCGGAATGAGGGCATGGAATTCGCGGCTGAACTTGAATATCTGGAAGAAGAGACCGTAGTGCTGGCAAAAGACAAGGGAACGAAGGACGAAAGGCCATAATGGCTAGGACTAACGACCATCCCTGGCTTCATCGCTACGCAAGGTTCGTGGCCTTCTGCACCTTTTTGCTGGTGATTGCCGGCGCGCTCGTGACCGGCAACGATGCGGGGCTCTCTGTGCCCGACTGGCCGACTTCCTTCGGCACGTTCCGCATGCCGCGCATGGTGGGCGGAGTGAAATTTGAGCACGGCCACCGCATGATCGCGGGATTCGTGGGGATTCTCACCATCATTCTGGCCATCGGCATCTGGACGCGCGATTCGCGGCGCTGGCTGCGCTGGACGGCCTTTGCGGCAGTGATGGCCGTGCTGGCGCAGGCGATTCTGGGCGGCATCACGGTCCTATTTTATCTGCCCGTGGCAATTTCCACGGCACACGCCACGCTGGCGCAGATTTTCTTCTGCCTCGCGGCCAGTCTCGCGTTCTTTACGCGCCCAGGCTGGCGCTGGGATGAAGCCAAAGTGGATGACGTCAGTTCCCCCTCGCTCCAGCACCTGACCACTTTCACCACCGGAGTGATTCTGGTGCAACTGATTCTGGGCGCGGTTTATCGCCACTCGAAGGAAGGCATCATCTCGCCGCACGTGGTGGGCGCGTGCGTGGTGACTTTGCTGGTGGGCTGGATTGTTTACACCGTGCTGATGAATTATTCGGAAGTGCGCGGCCTGATGCGACCTGCCCTGCTGCTGGCCGCGTTGGTGGCGGCGCAACTTTTCCTGGGGATGGGATCGTATATGACGAAGCTGGCGGAACGCACCGCTCCGCAGCCCCAGCCCGCGTTCGTGGACGTCACCACCGCGCACGTGGCAATGGGGGCGTTGATTCTGGTCACGAGTCTTTATCTTACTTACCAGGCGCGGCGGATCCTGTCGAATGTCAAGCGCCCTTTGGAATTGGGTTCTGAGGCGCATCAGGCAACGTCATGAGCGAAGGCAGGCAAAATTCGGGGTTACTCGCGGCTCGCGCGGCGCATCCGGAATGGCTTACGCGCCTGGCGGACTACTGGACACTCACCAAACCGGAAGTCAATTTTCTCGTGCTGGTCAGCACTCTGGTGGGCTTTTACCTTGCCTCGCGCGGCGTCATCAACGGCTGGTTGCTGTTTCACACGCTCATGGGGACTCTGCTGGTGGCCAGCGGCACGGGCACGCTGAATCAGGATTTGGAGCGCCGCACGGACGCGTTCATGCGCAGGACGGCCAATCGTCCGCTGCCCGCCGGCCGCCTGAGCCATCGCGCCGCGTTCTGGTTTGGAATTGTGCTCGCCATCGCCGGCGGCGCGGAGTTGTGGATCGCGGCGAATCCCCTCACCAGCGCGCTGGCGCTCGCAACGCTGGCGACTTACTTGGTGTTTTACACGCCGCTGAAGCGCCGCACTCCGCTCTGCACGCTGGTGGGAGCGTTTCCGGGCGCCATGCCGCCGCTGATCGGCTGGGTGGCGGTACGCAACGGCCTGGGCGGCGAGGCGTGGGCGCTCTATGCCATCCTCTTCCTGTGGCAGTTCCCCCACCTGCTGGCCATCGCCTGGATGTATCGCGAGGATTATGCCCGCGCGGGATTGCAAATGCTGCCCCGCGGCGATCGCAATGGGCAAGCCACCATGCGGCAGATCGTCGCCTGCACGCTGGCGCTGGTGCCCGTCAGCCTGATTCCGGTGTTTTCCGGAAATGCGGGCGGGCTTTACCTGGTGGGTGCGGGAATTCTGGGTGCGGGATTTCTATATTACAGCGTGCGCCTGGCCGCCCGGCGCACCAACGTCCTGGCTCGTCAATTGGTCCTTGCGTCGATCGTCTACCTGCCGGTGGTCTTCGCCCTGCTGATGCTGGATGGCGCGAGGCGATAAAAAAGTCTTCAGTTGTCAGTCGTCAGTTAGGGCGGGGAGCGTTGCTGCACGCCGTGTTTGCTACTGAGAACTGACTACTGATGACTGAGAACTTGTTTTTCCAACCTCTCAATCGTGGAATCTAACCATTCCAGCAACGCCTGCTCGGCCTCCTCGCGCTTGCCGGTTTCTTCCAGTTCCGCGATGCTGCGGCCCTGCGCGTCCAGAGGGATGAAGTGGCAGGGGATGTCCTCGTCCTTGTGCTCCTCGGGAACGTATTCCCACAGCAGGCATTCGTTGCAGGGATGCTTCTTGACCTCCTCGGCCACATTCAGACAGGTGACCGAGTCGCGAAACAGGCGCTCTTCCTTCCACGGCGTGCGCACCGAGCGGCCGTACCCGCCGTCTTTCAGGATGTCACGCTGCAATTTGAGTTGTTCTATAATGTCCTTGAGGTCGGCTGACATATTGTCCACCTCCATCCAACACGCGGGGGATTGCCTCGGAACGCCCGGTGTGAGTGACAACTCAAGGTGAGCAATTGCAGGGCCACACGGATTCTGTTGATATTGAAAGGGTAAGCTTTCAAGCGAGGGTCATGGGGCGCATTGGCAGTGGGTCAAATAGCCCACTTCCGGTTGTGGGGATGAGTGAATCCCCCGAACGAGCCCATTCGATTTAAATGGGGTTTTAGAATCCGTAAGTTAGGGAGGTTGTTGGAAATATGCTCGAGGATATGCTCTTAATTGCCTTTTGCGGACTCCTGGCGATAGGTGGATTTTCCACTTTTATTTGGGAAGCTGTAACCGGCCGGATATTTGATATGGACGGTCTTTGGCTGACTTTGATCAGCCTGACGCTCGCGGCAGTTTTTGGCGCCAACATCGCCTGGATGATTTACAACGGCGACTTGAAGGCCATCCTTCATCGCTCAAAGGACCACCACGAGTAGCCCCGTGGATCTTACCTTCTGATGATTCAGTATCTGCCGGTTGTAGACGCCTCTCTAAATGCGGCGAGCGCCCTGCTGCTGGTCTGCGGATTTTATTTCATCCGGCAGAAAAACATTCCCGCACATAGGGCTTGCATGTTGTCGGCCTTCGCGACCTCAATCCTTTTCCTCTGCTGCTATCTGACCTACCACTACTTCCACGGAGTGACGCGCTTCCCTGGTCACGGATTCATCCGCGCGTTTTACCTAAGCCTGCTCGGCTCGCACACGATTCTTGCCGTGGTGATCGTTCCCCTTGTGCTCACCACGGTCTACCGCGCCTGGCGCAGGAGCTTCGACCGCCACCGCCGCATCGCCGTCTGGACGCTGCCACTGTGGCTCTACGTCTCCGTTACCGGCGTGGTGGTGTATTGGATGCTCTATCGCATACATTACTGAGAAGTGCAGACGCGGGTTGCGCAGACATTGGCCTTTAAGTCTGCAACCCGAGCTGGTGAATTCCCTCCGGCCCGCTCGCCGCCGCATACATTGTGGGACGATGTATGCGCAACCCGCGCAAGATTCGTGGCTAACTGCCATCCGTTGCTCATGTATAATGACCCCCGCAAATGCCCTTGAATCCAGGCGAAAAACTTGGTGCCTACGAAATCCTCTCGCCGCTGGGCGCGGGCGGGATGGGCGAGGTATATCGCGCGCGCGACACGCGCCTGGGCCGCGATGTGGCGATAAAAGTTTTACCCGAGCGCTTCAGCTCCTCGCCGGATTTTCGTCAGCGTTTCGAGCGCGAGGCGCGGGCCATCTCCTCGCTTCAGCATCCGCACATCTGCGTGCTTTACGACGTCGGGCACGATGATTCAGCCGGCGAATACCTGGTGATGGAGTTCCTG
>JASIKV010000557.1 GCA_030049455.1 Terriglobia bacterium | reverse complement strand
TCCCGAATCGATTGGTCAAATCGTAGGTTTGGTCCGCGGCCGGAATTCCCAGGCACGCAAGCGGGCGAAAGCAGACGATGGCGAGAGAGGCAATAAAAACCAGGATGCGACCGTGGCTGGACATAGGGAATTACCGGGCAGCGGTTTTCTGGGCCAGGGCGATCATATCGTGAACCAAGACGTCGCCCACATCTTCCCGGTAGCGGAATTCTCCATTCATCAAGGGCGTAAAATACGCTGCATACCGATATTGGTCATCTTTCGTATCGTAGCGGTCAGCGGAGGGAATGTATCCCACGTAATCGTCCGCGTAGCCCGCCACCCAAACCTTCCATTTCGGCAGCGACTGCGCAATCTGGTTCGCGAAGGAAATGAATAATTCACCGGGATCGGTCAGGATCAGCACGTCTTGAATTCGAAAGGCCTGGATCTCGGTTTCGCGGCCATCGAGCGGCTGGCGATTGAAGCGGTCAAGTGCAAGGCGGCAAGTGTCACGAGTCCACAGAAGGCTGCGCTCCGCTCGAGGTGGAAGTCCGCCGTGTTTCAACAGATCATCCGCCATCAGCATCGTCCGCAACGCCAGGGCCTTGTCCGTGGGGACTTCAGGAAGGGTGATGTTTTGTGATTCCATATTCATTTGTTGAACGTCGAGCGGCGAGGCGCTGGCCAGCGCCTGGCGGACGTACGCGGCAAACGAGTCCGAAAGCTGGTCGAGCAGATTCAGGCATTTTTCCGGCGGCTGATTGTTGATCTGATGTGCGGGCCGCGGATTGATGTCGCCGCACGAGCCTTGCAGGTAAATTCCCACTGACCCGGGATTCTCCTGGACAATCTTCTCCAGCGCGACGCCCGTCAGGTCGGCGGAATACTCGTGCATTTGCTCGGAGAGAATCACGTTGTGCACGCTGTAGTTGACAATGAAGCCGGCCAGCTTGTCTCCCTGAACAAACTTGAGGACGCGAAGTTTCGTGTCGACGGGGCCATTGTCGTATTCCCGGTTTTCGCCAATTTCCTGGACGGGAACCTCGCCGTAGTAAATCCTCACGGGCTGGAGCTTATTAGCGGCCGCGATAATCGCGTCGGCGACTTTTTGCGGAAGCCCCTTCAGGTAATCCGGGTCTTGAGCGCCCCAGCCGACCCAGTGCGGAATGGCGGGGCCGGAGTGCGTGTGCGTGGCGCTGATCAGCACGCGGTTGCCCGGAATGCCCGTGCTGGACTCAACCGCTTGCCGTACCTTTTGCGTAAAACCAGCGGTGACGGCGGCAACGTCGCAATCCACCACGGCCACTCGCACGCCATCCAATTCCATCACCATCGCGTGTGCGAGGAGAGGATCATGAACGCCCGTGGCCTTTCTTTCCAGGAAGGGTCCGAAGCCCGCCATTTCGAGATTGAGAGGCGGAGTGATGTCGGAAGTGGCAAAGCCGGCGAGCACGGTGCCCGCCATCACGGACTTCGCGCCGAGTGTAAAAAGAACAACGGTCAGCAGCAATCGCACCTGCTTACGAAGCATTCCAATGTCTCCAGATTGTAATGCCACCATCATATAACAGCGCCGGGGGACTGTGAACCTGCAGTCAACCGATCGATGGTAAAATCTTGCACATCACGTCGAACGGAGACACACGCTTCAAATCATTGGACACGCTCCACCGGTCGCGTATAATGACGCAAAGCCAAACCTTGGGTGTTGATGTCGTTGAGAGTCGTCCCATGTTTGTAAATGTAAGGGTGCAATAGTCCAAGGGTGACTCTCGCCAGGAGGGTAGGATGGTCGTCTTCTGCAAGCGCTGTGGCACACCTGTCAAACTTGAGAACTCACGATTGGGCGACCCCGAGTACAAAGTGACCTGCCAGCAATGCCACCGGCCTGTGGCGATTGACACGCTGCGGCCGGCCGGGATGCACGCAACCGGAGCCTCGTCCGGCGCGCCCGCCGCGGAAGACCCCGCCCATGCGCCGGAAAGAACCCACTACTTGCAGCAGATTCGACTCTTCAGCGGGCTTCCCTATGAGGAGTGCCTGCTGATTGAGAATCGCCTGCGTCCCCGTGAATTCGCTCCCCAGCAGACCATCGTGAAGGAAGGCGGTCCGGGCGACGCCATGTTCTTTATCAAATCCGGCGCGGTGGAAGTCCGCAAGAAGGACCCCAACACCGGCATCGATTTCCTGCTGAGCGAGCTGAAGGCCGGCGCATGCTTTGGCGAAATGGCATTGCTGACCGGAAAGCCGCGCGCGGCGAGCGTTATCGCCGTTGATCCGACATCATGTTCGGTGCTGGAACAATCGGCTTTCGACGAAGTGTTGCTGACCAGCTCCAAAGTAGGCCTGGCCATGAGCCGTGTGCTCGCCGAGCGCCTGGACGAAGCGAATCAGCAGACCGGCATTGAGTACATCAATCTCGCCAAACTCCAATTTGATCCTCGCGTTATCAAACTCCTCCCCCACCAGATGATGCAGCAGCACAAAGTGATTCCCCTGGCATTTTCAAGCAACCGCCTGACGCTGGCGATGGTGAACCCCAACAACCTGGTTGCGCTCGATGACGTGCGGCGCGTGATCAAAGGCGTGATCATCGAACCCGTGGTGACCTCTGAGGACGATTTCAAGCGATTCATTACCTCCACCTACGTTGAAATCATCCGCAAGGAAGATGAAAAGCTGGCGCGAGAGATGGGCTCAGCCACCCAGAAGAGCACCCCGGCGCCGCCAAAAACCGCGGAGGCCGAAGCTGCGCCGCCCAAGGTGGAATCGACGGAGAGCATACTGGAGTCGTTGCAGTCGGAAGCGTTGAAATCGCTGGAAGTGGATGAAAGCCAGCAGACCTCCGAGAATGTTTCGGACCTTTCGCACACCGCCGAAGATGCGCCGATCATCCGCATGGCCAACAGCATTCTGGCGCTGGCAATCAAGAAAGGCGCAAGCGACATTCACATTGAGCCGCAGGAAAAGGACCTGTCGGTGCGGTTCCGCATCGATGGCGAGCTGCAATTGGTACAAACGCTGCCCAAGAAAACCCAGATGGGTTTGATTTCACGCTTCAAGATCATCTCCAAGCTCGACATTGCGGAGAAGCGCCTGCCCCAGGACGGCCGCATCAGCGTGCGCCTGGAGGAGCGCCCCATTGATTTCCGCGTCTCAACCATTCCTGTCAAATGGGGCGAGAAAATCTGCATGCGCATTCTCGACAAGTCCAATACGCTGCTGGGTCTCGACAAACTGGTCTTGCACACAGAAGTGCTGGAGCTGGTGCGCGAAATGATCTCACAGCCCTACGGCATCATCTACGTGACCGGTCCGACGGGATCAGGCAAAACCACTTCGCTCTACAGCGCGCTTGCCGAGCTGAACGATCCCGACGTGAATATCTCGACCGCCGAGGACCCCATCGAATACGATCTGCCTTGCATCAACCAAGTGCAGACGCACAAGCAGATCGGCCTGGATTTTGCCCGAATTCTGCGCGCCTTCCTGCGGCAGGACCCGGATATCATCCTGGTGGGCGAGACGCGCGACAAGGAGACTGCGCACATCGCCGTGGAAGCCGCCCTTACCGGCCACCTGGTCTTCACCACCCTCCACACCAACGACGCCGCGGGCGCTTTCACCCGTTTGACGGAAATGGGCGTCGAACCCTTCCTGATGTCGAGTTCCACCATTGGCATCATCGCGCAGCGACTGACGCGGCGCCTGTGCCAGCAATGCAAGGAGAGGTACACACCGGACGACATTTCGCTGAAGTACATGGGTTTGGATCCCGCAAAATCATTTACCTTTTACCGCCAGAAGGGGTGCGATAATTGTTCTGGGACCGGATATCGAGGCCGAGTGGGCGTATACGAAGTGCTGCGCATGAACACTGAGCTGCGGCGATTGGTGGCGGGCGGTGGCAGCTCCGAAGCAATATCTGAAATGGCCGTCAAGCATGGCATGAAGACGCTGAAAGACTACAGCGTCTGGCTCCTCCAGAACGGCTGGACCACCATGGATGAAGTCTTGCAGGTCGTCTCCGCCAAGGAGTGATCGGCATCGGTCCGTGGTGTTCCTGCGAACCCTTGGGAAGGAACTGAGAGAAGCGCTTCATGGGTTGGTGCCTGGGAATCGACGGCGGCGGCACGCGCACTGAGGCGTGGCTGGCCGATAAGGAAGGCAAGGTACTGGGGCGCGCCGGGTCCGGCCCTTCCAATCCCCTGAAAGTGGGTTATCGCGCCGCGCAGCGCGAGATCCTGAAGGCCATTCGAGCCTGCCTGCTCGATGCCGGAATCGCTCCGGCAGGCGCGCGTAGTTCGCCCCCGCTGGACGCAGTGTGCGCCGGCATTGCCGGAGTCGATCGGCAGGTGGTTCATCGTCCCCTTCTCGCCTGGATGCGCCGGCACATTCCCGCCCGGCGCCATTTGCTGATATCCGACGCTGCCATCGCGCTCGCCGCGGCTGTGGGCGATGCTCCGGGCATCGTGGTAGTCGCGGGCACGGGCTCCGTGGCCTTCGCGCGCGACGATCGGGGCGGTATCCTGCGCGCCGGCGGTTGGGGAATTCCCTTTGACGATCACGGTGCAGGTTATGACCTGGGCCGGAAGGCTGTAGCAGCGGCATTGCGCGCCTTTGACGGCCGAGGGCCGCAGACGATCATGATGAAGCGCATCTGCCGGCGCTGGGAACTGCGCGACATCACCGCCGTCACCACCAAGAAACTCGACCAGCAGCAGATCGCCGCGCTCTTCCCGCTGGTGATGAAGGCAGCGGCTGAGGGCGACGCGGTGGCGCGCCGGTTGTGCGATGATGCGGCGCGCGATATGGCCAGCCTGGCCATCGCCCTGCTCAAGCGAGCGGGTTGGACGCGCCGCCCGACGCCTGTTGTCCTTTCGGGTGGCGTGTTCAAATCGAGCGGTTTAATTCGCCGGGGCTTTACGCGTTATCTTCACCGCGCAGTTCCTCACGCTTGTGCGGAGCTGCTCAAGCAGTCGCCGGTCGAGGGAGCGCTTTGGCTGGCGCGCGCCCTGGGCCAGAGACAGTTCTGAGTCCGGAATTGTTGGAAGGAGACCGACTATGGCTTCGCTACGCCCATTCGCCGGCATTTTGACCGCGTC
>JASIKV010000074.1 GCA_030049455.1 Terriglobia bacterium | reverse complement strand
GCACTGCGCGGCCAAATCCGCTGCGGTCAGGCGCAGGCCGAGACCGTTCCATTCGCGCAGGCATTCCTGCAGCAGCCATAGGCCGATGACGTTTTGCAGAAACCGGATGCTACCCGCCACCCCGCCTTCGTTGGTAAAGGCCTTGCCCTTGCCGCCGCCCCGAACCACTGGCTGTAGCAGCACCGTGCCCACCAGTGACCACGTTCCCGAGCTGATAAAAGCCATGTCTGTGTGCGGGAACGGAATGCCCGCAACAGCCGAGCCCGTGTCGTGGCAGGCCGGAGCGATTACCTGAGTGTTGGCCAGGCCAACTTCCTGGCTCACCTCGGGCCGCAGCCTTCCCAGCGCCGCGCCCGCCTGCACGATGGGTGGAAATTTATCCAGGTCCAGTTCGAATTCCGAGGCAAGTTCCTGCGACCACGACTTGGTCTGCACGTCCAGCATCTGGGTGGTGCTGGCTTCCGTGTATTCGGCCGCCATGACGCCCGTCAGACGGTACTGAAAATATTCCGGCAGGGTCAGCCAGCGGTGCGTGCGCTCCCAATCGACAGGAAACTCCTCAACATGCGCAACCAACTGATAGAGAGTGTTGAAGGGGAGAAACTGGATTCCGGTGATCTGGTAGAGGCGTTCCTGCGGGACCTTTTTGAACGCCCGTTCCATGGCGGGGACGTTGCGCGCGTCGCGATAACAGTAAGCGTGGCAAATGCGCTCACCCTTGGCGTCAAGCAGAGCGTAATCCACTCCCCATCCGTCCACGCCGACGCTGTCAACGCGGCCTTCGGTTTTCGCCCCGGCTTTAACCAGCCCGCGCTGGATTTCCTGCCACAACCGCTCGACGTCCCAAACCAGGTGATCGCCCGATTGCTGCGAGCCGTTGGGAAAGCGGTGAATCTCCTCGAGCGTCCCCCCATTCCCATTCCAGCGGCAGAGCACCAGACGCCCGCTTTCAGCCCCCAGGTCTACCGCAACCACGTTTCGACCTTGACTCATCGTAGAAATGTCCCCCTAACACCTGGGCGGACGGCGGTAGCGTCCCAGGCGCTCAGCAAATTCTTTCTACCTGCTGGTCAATCGAAAATTACGCGTAGCTTGCCACGGCGCCTTTGTTGCGTGCCCCGCGCTCGCGCTCGGCGCGCGCTGTGTAGCCCGACGCGCGAAACGCCTGGAGCGGCTCCTCCGCCAGCCCCTTGCTCTTGCGCCATTCACGAAGAGCGGGGCGCACATCGGTGGCGAACGCGGACTTCAGGCACTCTTCAGCATCGATCAGCGCGCTCTTCATTTGATAATCCGTAAGCTTCTGGAGATCGACCAGCGCGGCCTTCGCGTAAATCTCCTGCGCCACCATGGCCGTCTGGATCATTTCTTCGATTTTGTCCTTCAGGTTGTGGCTCTGATCGATCATGTAGGCGATGTCGGCGCGCTTGCCGGTTTCCCACTCGTAGCCGATGATCTCATTGAAAATGCGAAACACCTGGTAAGGATCAATCGAGCCGAGCGTCAGATCATCATCGGCATAGCGGCGGTCGTTGAAGTGAAAGCCGCCAAGCATATCCTCGCTCAGCAGCCAGGCAACAATCTGCTCGATGTTTTGCGCCTGGTAATGATGCCCGGTATCCACCAGCACGCGCGCCTGCGGGCCGGCGTGGCGTGAAAGAATCAGCGCCATGCCCCAGTCACCCAGGTCCATGTGGTAGGAGTAGGGCTCAAACGGCTTGTATTCCACCAGCAGACGCTGCTGCGGGGAGAGGTGGGAGTGGACTTCTCGCAAGCCATCCTCAAACCACTTCTTGCGCTGGCGAATCGACGCCGTCCCGGGAAAGCTCGACCCGTCGGCGAACCACGGCGATACGTCGTGGCTGCCCGTTTGCTTGCCGATTTCAACGCAATCCAGAATGTGCTGCAGGGCGGTCTTGCGAATCTCCGGGTCGGGATTCCCCAGCGACCCGTACTTGTAAATTTGGTCCTGGAAAACGTTGGGATTAATCGACCCGATGCGCACGCCCGCCTTCTTGGCCGACGCCATCACTGATGCGGTGCTCTTCAAACCCTCGGGAAAATCCCACAAAACGTGCGTCGCGACGCTCGGGCAGCAACCGGTGCATTGGTGCACCTGGCCCGCGTCCGCAAGTTTCTCCTCTGTGGTTGTAGCTGCCGAAGCTTGAATGAATTTCCCGAACCGCGTGCCGGTGTTTGCGAATCCCCAAGACGGAAGTTCAATAACAAATGCGTCAAGTGCTTTGTGAATCTTCTCAGTTTGAGCTGAAGTAGTCATATCCACCCCCAGGGGAGAAAGTCTATTGCCTGACTACGGCATCGTCAAGACCAGTTCCAAAGGGAAAGTCAGATCCCTTTAGAAATGTCCTTGACTCACTTTGCGGGCGGGTGAACTTCTTGGGATTGCCCCTGGTCCTGAATCACCGCCTTCGGGTCCGCTGATTCGATGGCAACGGTCGAAGTTGGTGCGAAATGGTTGTTGTGCAACCTTACCTCCCGGCTTCCTGCTTCGACTTTAATCCCGAGCGCTTCATCGGCGAAGGTGTTGTCAGTTATCGTTACGTCCTCAGTGCGATTCACAAGGATTCCAACCCGGTTCTTCTCCAATGAGTTTTGAAGCAGGGCGTAATTGCGGCTGGGATCGGGAGCTGAGCCACTTTGAAACAAATGGATGCCCGCTGCGCCGCTCGCCCGGATCAGGTTTCGCGCAAAGAGATTGCCCTCCCCGTGTTCCACTGCGATGCCGTCGCGCTTCGAGCCTTCAATGTGGTTATCAAGAATCGCGGAATCGCGCGAAAAGCTGACCCAAAAGCCATAATCACTGTGATCGGCGAGATTATGGTAAAACTGGTTGGCGCGCGTGAAGACAGCTTCAAAAGAATTATGCGGGGAGTAACTGCCGTCATTGAAGGCAACGTAATTCCCTTCGCTGGCGGCGCCGGTGGGAGATTTACTTAAAAAAAATCCGTCTCCGGAGTGCGTGAACGAATTCCCGATGATCCGGTTGCGGTTGCTCCCCTCCATTAGGAGGATGCCGGCGGAGTCGCACCCTCGGGAGTAGGCCGCGCTTTCGCAACGCACATCGTTGTCAGCCTGATTCTTCAGGAGATCGTTCCCGGAAGAGCCGTATAGGGCAATTCCCCACCCTGAGTTGCGCGAAAGATCGCATTGCTCAACCGTCGCATGGACGGTATGCGCCAGCATAATGCCGTTCTGCGCGTCATGCGCCACGAGGTTTTTGATCCAGGCGCCGCTGAGGCTCTTCAAGTACAAACCCGCACCGTAAGATTCCCAAGCTTCCAGGTCAAAAATGTCGACCCAGTCCCGATCATCAGAGTGAGTGACGGTGGAAAGAAGGCGCTGCGCGCGGCTGCCGCTTACGTCAGTTCCCACTACCTGTGCCTCTGAAGCGCTTCCCGTACCCCCCTCGAGCATGATATTGAACCGATAACCATGTATGGCGCCGCCTAAGATGGAGATGTGGCTGTATCCCTTGGCATGAATGCCGATTCCGACACGTTCCCAGGGTTGTTCAGCAGTGCTCTCCAGCGTAACGCCGGTCATGTCGAGCACTACGTCGTCCGCTGCGATCTCAATTACCGCCTGCCCTTCGGGAACATCAACGTGGTACTCGCCCGGTTCAATCCGGGTGCTGTGAGTGATGGTCATGCGTCCGGAGAGTTTGAGACTGGGTAAGGCAGGGGGTTGCTCCTGCGCATAAGACCGGTTGTTGCCTAACATCACTATGAGGAGCACTCCGAATCCCAACAGCATGTGCATTCGCATCGTCCCTCCCTGAAAACGAACTCCCAAAAGATTGCTTGCCTCGCCGCCCTTCAATTCGACAGGCCCGAGCCGGGCTAACCCCACGCCGCCAGACCATTTGGGTGGCCAATGCGGCCGGCAGGATTTTAATGCATCAAGGTCCCGTCAGTACGGTGACACGATGAAACTGAAGTCATGCAGAGTATAATGAGGTTACTCCAGGTTTTGGCGTTGGCGTTGAGCATGCGAATAATCCATTATGACAGCGGCTCATGGGAATTTGCCTTCCAGTGACTACCGGGAACAATGGCAGCGCTCCGGAAAGCCAAGAAAGCTGATGTTTTGTATTCGGCTCGGATGGGCGCCGGTGATTATCGGGTGCATCTTCTGACGAAACCGCGTGTCAAAGCTCACAGCCGTTTGCGATCTGCAGGCGCATTGCCGCTTACCTTGTCCGTAGGATTCTGTTTTGCTTGCGTCGTCTTTTTGCTTTTCGCGCGACCGGCATTTTCCGCGCCTCCGAAAAGGCCGACTCGAATCACCATTTCGGCGGTAAAACCCAATCCCTCTGTGGTCGGTGAACCTGTCACCCTCAGTTTCACTGTCGCGCCGCTGACGCCCTCCGTTCCCCCCACCGGCCAAGTGTTCATCAACGCGGGCGCGGCTAATTGTCAAGCCGCGGCGCAGTCGGGCGCCTGCACCGTGGATAGCCCGCTGGCAGGAAGATGGTCCGTTATGGCGACGTACTACGGCGACAATAATTTCAATTCCAGCTCATCGATGACGGTGGTCTTCCAGACCGTAACCGATTTCGCCCTCTCGGTACCCGCTTCTCTCACTGGCTCCCTAAAACCGTCCCAGGAAAAAAGTTTCTCGTTGAAGGTAAGCTCGCTGGAAGGCTTTACCGGCGTTGTTTCACTCTCTTGTCCTGATTTACCCGCTGGGGCGAGGTGCAATTTTTCGCCCAGCTCACTAATGCTCAGTGGGCAGGACACCGCCAGCGGCACGGTGACATTGCAAACGAGCCCTAACACCCCAAACGGTGAATATACCGTTACGATCCGGGGAATATCGGGAAGCGGAGATCCTGCCACTGGAGGACTGACGCGGCGTGAGCAGATCTTTATTTTTGTTGACTCTGCCCCCAGCGATGTTAGTTCCGGCTCCGGAACGCGCTCCCGCGGGACAGGCAGCGGGGGATTCATGCAAGCGGTACGGGAGAACCTCCTCCTTGTTATTATCGACCTGACCGCGATCGTGGTTTTCGGGGGGCTCATACTTTTCTTTGCCGGCAGGGCTTTGCATCGCAAGTGGGTCAACCGGAACCGCATTTCCAAGCCCAAAATCACGATGGCGTTATGGTTTTTCGGCACGGTGTTGATCGGCATCGTCATTGGGACCTCGCTCGGGGGCGGGGACAACTTTTCAGAAAACCAAATTGGATGCGTGCTTACCACCTGGCTTTTGTTTGCACTGGGTATATCGCTCATCTTCTACGGGCTCTCCACCTACCGCCAGTATCGTTTCCTTTCTGATACGGCTGGGTCTTCCATCCGTGGTCTCGCCATGGGATTCGTGGAAACCTCGGGCTTCGCCACTCCCGCCGGCCAGCCTCCTGCGCCCAGCCCGATCTTCGCAAAGGCCTGTTTGTCGTATCAGTTGGGTGTCGAGATTGGGCCGCCATTCTTCGGGAATCAAGTTCAGAGTGTCGATTGGCAGAAGATTCAATGGTCGGAGGTCTTCACCGATCGGCCTGACGGGCGATTCTACCTTCAGGACGCGACCGGGAAAGTCCTCGTGGAAGTGCGCGGCGCCCATTTTGACTTCTTCAGTGACCATTGTGAAATCGCGATCTCGCCAGCGGGAGCTCCCCGGTTTTTGGGGGGCGACAGGCCGAACGCAGACGCTCTGGCCGCCTACCTTTCCGGAGAGGGCATTTCGGAATCTGCGGAAAAGAAACCCTTCAAGCCTGGACATCTGTTTCGACTGAGTGAGCGCTGCATTCGGCCCGGTCACCGCTATTCTGTCGCCGGGACTTGCGCGGAAAATCCCAACCCCAAGGATGAACGCGACCGAAACATGATCGTCAAAGGCGAGACCCAACGGACCTTTGAAATTTCCTGGCTCCCTGAGAAAGAAGTGGAAAGCCAGCTTCTCCGCCGGGCAAAGTTGGCTGTTTACGGTGGGGCGGCGCTAGCTGTGGTTTCCATAGCCTTCATCCTGATCGTTGTTTACTTGTGATTGCTCCTTCTCGCTAACCCCCAAGGGTCAACCCGGGTTGGGGCAGAGCAACACTCCTCGTATTACCCGACGGGCGCACGTCGCCGCCATAAGCATGGGGTTCGAGCCTGCCCCCAAAATGTTGGCCCCCGGTTTCCGAGTCGAACGCGAGCCTTTTAGCCCATCCGGCCTTGGCGGGACAGCTACCCCTACTCCCTGCCCCTGCGCTGCTGGGTCTTTCAGTTGTCAAAGAGCGATAAAAAAGCCCGCTTCTTAGGGCGGGCTTGGAACGAGCAGCCAGCCCATATAATCCAATACAGAGGCGGGCGAAGTGCAATGAAAGTTGCGTCAGGCGGTGGTCCGGCCTATTGCAGCAAAGTATGCACGTAATAGCGGACGCCGTCAGGCCAGGCTCCCGGATGATTCATAAAGCCGATCCTGACGACGGTGCTGGAGTGATTGTGGATGCCGGCCTGAATAATTTGTGGGCCATCGTGCTGCAAGGCTTCGAAGGATTTCTCCGAAGGGCGAACCACGGCAATATGCCCTGGTAAGTTCTGATCCGGATTCTGAAACGCGACCACCACCAGACTCCCCTGGTTGGCGAGCCGCTGGGCCTCACGCATATCCTTGACACTCCGCCATCCCTGCTTCTCGGCTGCGGCGGACTCCAGCCACTCGAATTGCGCATTGGCAAGCAACTTCTGGCCATGCTCCGGCGGTCGCAACAGGTACACGCCCAGCCGCTTGGCGGCTGCGGCTGCAAACGCGCTGCAATGCGTGTGGTGTCCTGGTCCCTCGTCCTCACCGCCGCGGTCCGGCTCTCCGGTCTCCCAGTTGACGTGCTCCTGAGCGAGCCAGAGTGATTCCACATTCATGCTGTCGAGATTCGCCGCAAGCCGCTCGCCCGCAGGGGTGATTGGTCCGCAGCAGGGTGCATGCTGGGGTAATCCATTGAAAGTGCGAGGCGCAGACAGGAAAGCCAGTAAAAGGCCTGCCATGAAGAGAAGGCGACCTCGGTGGTATTGCGTTACGGTCGTCAACCTGAGCGTCATAACGTCGCCTCCCCGTGATGCGAGCGCATTTCGCACCGGGCCTTGAATTTATCGACACCCTGTCGGCTGAACTCTCTGCCCGAACTCTACAACGGATAACCGGGCTATTCAACCTCACATTACCCGTTGACTTCTGATCCATACACTAATCCAATAGGTCTGTCGGCTCAGGGAATGCGGGGCAGGAGTCCCAACACTGCAGGTCACATTGAATTACACCAAGCGCCGGTTGGCCGGCACCAAACGGATAATCCGACCCACAACCATCAT
>JASIKV010000556.1 GCA_030049455.1 Terriglobia bacterium | reverse complement strand
TCTCCCCGGTGTTTTTGTAGCCGACGGTGACGCAATTCACTCCGGCTTTTTGAAAGGCATAGCGCATGGCGGCCTGGCGGTCAGCCCGCGCGGTGAACTGGCCTTCCCCGGCCAGCTTCATGCTGATTACCCCCATGCCGTTTTTGCGGACTTCCTGCACACGGCGCGTGACTTCGCTCACATCGCCCAGGCCGTTGGTGTCAAAGTCTTCCGCGTCCATCCTCACGCCCTTGTGGTTCATGCGGATCATGGCCACCTGCAGCCACTGGCTTGACGGGCACTGGCGCAGGGCGGGCAGACCGTGCACGCTGGCTCCGTGCGCCACGATGGCCTGCTTGTGCTGCATCTCCAGAATGCCGTCCTGCCAGCGCGTGCTGTCGGCGGGCCAGGTGGCGGTGTGCTGCCAGTGAAGCAGCATGATGTCAAAGTACTCGGTCTTCGCCATTTTCCGCAACTCGTCAATCTTTTCCTGCGGGTCAACATCTCCGTGCGTGGTGATCTTCGACATCAGCCGGTAACTGTCGCGGGGAATTCCCTCGAGCGCGATGCCCAGCATTTCGTGCATGCCGCCGTAGGATTCCGCCGTCTCAAAGAACCGGATGCCGCGGTCGTAGGCGTAGCGCACCAGCCGGGTGAATTCCTGCTGCCCCAGCTCGCGTTGCACCTTCCCGCCCAGTGAGCCCGTGCCGAAGGCGAGGCGCGTCACCTTGACGTTGGACTTGCCCAGTGTGACCCAATCCGTCGCCGTCTGGCGCGCGGCCATCAAGGGAATGCTTCCCGCGCCCGCCACGGCTGCGGCCGCAAGTCCGGATTTCAAGAATTCTCGCCGGGAATGGTGTCGCATGGGATCCTCCGAGAACCGATCATCCAAATTAGACCGCCGTACAGCGTGCGAGGTCAAGGACAAAAAGTCGCCCCGCCGAGCTCGCGCCCCACAGGCCCCTCAGAACCGAATCACCGCGCCGCCCCAGGTGAACCCGCTGCCGAAGGTGAGGAGCAGCAGCAATTGTCCGCGCCGCAGCACTCCGGCCTGGCGCGCTTCCACCATGGCGAGGGGAATGGAGGCGGCCGTAGTGTTCCCGCGCGTCTGGATGTTGTTGAACATCTTCTCCGCGGGCAGGCCCAGGCGCTGGCGCACCATCTCCACGATGCGCAGGTTGGCCTGGTGGGCGATGGTCAAATCGAAATCCTCAACCGTCTTCCCCACCTTCGCCGCCAGAGCCTTGGCCGTCGCCGTCATCTCCACCACCGCGCGGCGGAATACGCGAATGCCGTCCATCACCGGAATATGGCGGCGATTCTGAAGGTCGTCGCAGGTCAGGAACGGGCGGCGGCTGTTGTCAAACACTTCCATCTTCAGGGCGTCGGCTCCGCTGCCATCCACGTGCAGTTCGCTGGCAAGGACGCTGGGCGTTTCACTCGCTTCCAGCGCCACGGCCGCCGCGCCGTCGCCGAAGAGCACGGCAACCTCGCTGTTGGTTTCCGGCACCTCGAGGCAGTGCGAGTGAACCTCCGCGCCCACAATCACAACCTTATTGTACTGGCCGCTCGCAATCAGCGCGTTGGCCACCACCAGGCTGTAAACAAAGCCCGAGCACTGGTTGCGCACGTCCATCACCGGAATGTTGGGAAGCCCCAGCAGAGTTTGCGCGTAACAACCCGAGCCGGGGAAAAAATGGTCGGGGCTGAGCGTGGCGAAGAGAATGAATTCAACGTCCGCAAGCTTCCAGCCCGCGTCCGCCACGGCGCTGCGAATGGCCTGCGCGGCGATCGCCGCCGTGCCCTCGCCCTGCGCGGCGAAGCGGCGCTCGCGAATGCCGCAGCGCTCGAGAATCCAATCGCTGGTGACGCCCAGGTAGCGGCCCAGCTCCTCGTTGGTGACGACACGCTCGGGAAGATAAGCGCCCATTCCGGCGATTCGCGAGTGTCGAAGCTCCATGCGCGGATTCAACCTCTGTGAAACTTCCTAGCGGCTTCCCACGATGCCGCGAACGGAGTCGATGAGCCTGGCCGAATCGTAACCGATGCCGTCCTTGAAAACCGTCTCGACGTTTTCGATGTCCGCAATGTTCTTCGAGGGATCGCCCTCGATGACCACCAGGTCCGCCGCCTTGCCGGGCGCAATCGTTCCGACGGGGTCGCCCAGGAACTCGGCGCCGTTCGAGGTGGCAATGTGAATGGCTTCGATCGGCGTGAATCCGGCTTCCACCAGCAGCTCGACTTCGCGCTGGTCGCCGAAGCCCGCAATGATGCCGCCCATGCCGGTCGGGTCGAGACCGGCAAGCAGCGTTCCGCCCGCCTTGGCGAAGGCGAATTCAAATTCCTCTTCCTTTTTGAACGCCGCGGTCCAGGGCGAGATATCACTGCCGTAACGCCGGCGCAAGGCCGCAGAGTCTGTGGCGCGAACCTTGTTGGCCAGCACCGCGGAGCGCGCGTCGGGCGAGAGCGCGTCGAGAATTCTTTGCTGAATCGGCGGGCGCCCGGGCACTCCCATCTCAAAAACCGGCAGCGTGGAGGTGATGGCCACGTGATGCGCGACAAGGTCGAGAATCATGTCGTGTACCGGCCCGGAATTCACATCG
>JASIKV010000555.1 GCA_030049455.1 Terriglobia bacterium | reverse complement strand
ATCCTCCGAGCCGGTGCCGTCGATGCGCGGGGTCTTTTCGCCGTCCACGTAAAACAAATCGTCGCCTTCGCCGAACCAGCCGACCTGCGTTTGAATGATGTTCAGCACCGTGCCGGCGTAGTGCCCCGCGCCTCGCACATCCAGAATTGTGTAATTCCTGCCCGCGGGCGGCGGCGAGGCTTGGCGGTAATAGGCGTGGAAATAGCCGATATCCTCGGGCAGGGAAGGGTGCTTCTGCCAATCGACGTGATAGTAGAGGCTGGTCATGCGGCGCCGGCCCTCGTTGGTGAGCGTGATTCGGATCGATTTTCGAAACGGCATGGGCCAGTAGCTGTTGCGCGCGCGGCCGAAGGATGCATCGCGAACCACCATGGAATTCAGCTCGCGCTCGTAGCCGTGGCCGACGCCGAAGAAGTCGCCGATGGGAGCATCCACGCTGGGCGTTTTGCGCCCGTCGTAGTAAACCCGCAGCCGCGCCAGGCGCGGCCAGCCGTATTCGCTGTCGGCCACGGTCACCCAGATGTGGGTCACGATGCCCGGACCCTTCAGGTCCGCCATCACGATCGTTTCGCCGGGAATCGGGTGCTTGCAGTCATCGTTGCTGTCCACGTAGGGGTTATTGCTGGAGCTGCGGTAGGCCGAATAGGTTTTTAATCGTGGAAAATTCAAGGGGTCGAGCGGCTCCGTGGCGGCGGTCTGGCCCCAGGCCGCAAGCGGCAGCAACAAAGTCAGTGCGATAAAGAGACGACGCATAGCGAACCTCCCTGATTCAGTGACCAATTGCTTTGAATGAATTGCGCGATGATTCGGCGCGCGGTCTGCGTGGGCATGATACAACGTTCTGGGAACCTTTCGACGAAATGTGGGGCAGGCTCTTCGCGGGAGCGATTGGGCTTGAATTTCGGGCTGCTTCCCGGTATAAACGCCTCGTTCCATTTGCGGAGGCAACTTTCGGCACTCTATTGAAGTCACTCAATATAAGGGGGGAATCATGACGGAAGAGTTCAGTCGGCGGGATTTTATGAAGCGCGCGGCCATCACCTCGGCGGGAGTCAGCCTGTCGATGGCCGGCTTGAGCACGACCAGTGTTCTGGGGGCAAACGACCGCATTCGCCTGGGAGTGATCGGCACGGGGCGGCAGGGCATTGACGACATGCAGAATTTCATGAAGCACGGCGTGGAAGTGGCGGCAGTGTGCGACGTTTACCAGCCGAATTTGGATAAGGGGCTTGCGCACGCAAGGCGCAAGTGGGATGCGAGCATCGGTGCTTTTACGGATGGAGATTCTTCGCGCGAGATCAAGACCTCCAAGGATTTTCGCACCATCCTCGACGACAAGGACATTGACGTCGTCCTGGTGGCCACGCCCGACCACTGGCATGCGCTTCCGGAAGTGGAAGCCTGCAAGGCGGGGAAGGACGTTTACGTGGAGAAGCCTATCTGCGTGGCGGTGGAAGAGGGCATGAAGATGGTCGAGGCGGCGCGCAAGAACAATCGTGTGGTGCAAGTGGGCTTGTGGCAGCGCTCCAATCTGCACTTCCAGAAAGCCGTCGAGTTGGTCCAGGGCGGGCTGCTGGGCAAGGTGAGTTTTGTGCGCACGTGGAATTATGGCAACACCTATCCTGTCGGGCAGGGAAATTATCCCGATTCCGATCCTCCCGCGGGGCTCGATTGGGACTTCTGGCTCGGCCCCGCTCCCAGCCATCAGTACAACTTCCAGCGTTTCGGGGTGGCGGATAATCGCTGGTCCACGTTCCGCTATTTCTACGACTATGCTAACGGCTGGCCGGGCGATTGGGCCGTTCACCTGATGGACATCGTCCTGTGGGCGATGCAGACCGAAGGGCCCAAGGGAATTACCGCCATCGGATTCAAGAAATTCATCACGGACAATACTGAGACGCCTGACACGCTTGAAATCACCTGGGAGTTCGAGGGCGAGCGCCCGTTCGTCGCCACCTATGAGAACCGCGAGTGCAATGGGAATTCCTTATTCAAGAAAGGCTACGGAATTGAATTCCACGGCACCGACGGAAGCATGTTCCTGGACCGCGATGTTTTTGAGGTTTATCCCGAGCCCATGTCGGAGGCCGATTACCGCGAGGTTCATCGGCCCGCGGCGGGCGATCACGAAGAACACCACGAACTCGGCAAGGCGCCTGAAATGCGCATGGAGCGTGTGGACGACGGCCTGTTGAACCACGTGGGCAACATGCTGGAGTGCATGCGAACACGCAAGCACCCGCAGTCCGACATCGAGCACGGGCATCGCAGCAGCAGTTGCTGCCTGCTGGGCAACGTGGCGCTGCGCTCGAAGGAACACCTCGAGTGGGACGTCGCCGATCAGAAACTTACCCGAGGCGGGGCGGAGGCACAAGGCCTGCTCGGCCGCGACTACCGCGCGCCGTGGAAGCTGACGGTGTAGGGTTGACAAACACGGGGACGGGTTCAAACGCTGGGGCGCCTGGCCTTGGCGTAGCATTGCCGTTTTCGCCGTGATGATCGGGCTCCTTGGAAGGGCTGGACTTGGGCCCCCGCCCTTCCATTGCCAAAGAGCACTAGTGAATTGTGGTCACGTAGATCGCCGTGTTGTCGCCGCTCAGGGTGGGCGCAATGAAGGCGGTGGTCTGCTGAGTGTCGCCGGTTAGCGAGAGAAGCGGCTTTTCCGATCCGGTGGTGGTAATGGGCAGGAAATCGACGGAAGTGCTCAAGCGGTCAACCTGTCCTTCGCAATCGCAAAAGAGCGCAAGGTCGGTTGGCGTATCGGCGGGCGCGGCGGCGAAGATCAGGTTGCCGTGCGGGCCGATCGTCAGGCCGGCGATCTTCCCCACGAGCTTGACTGCCCTGTCTCCGGGGCCTTGTTTGACAATGACCGGCTTGGTGGGGTCTCCCGCCAGCAGCGCAGTCTGTAGCGCCCCATTCTCAAGGTAAACCACGAGCATCTGCAGAGGTTGGGCGTCCGGGCGGGCGGCCAGAAGTTCACCCGTGCGCGTGGGCGGTGGCTGCAATTCCTCGAACGATTGAATGGCGACGGCGCGGAAGAATTGCTCGGTGGCAGCCTCCGGGGCGACGCCCCGGCGCAAAAAAGCCGCTTCATCGTGGCCGAAAAAAAACGGCTCCAGCAGGTCCTGCGCGCCGAGTTGCATTCCCGCGGGAAGGGGAAGCGCCTGTAGGCCGCGCGCGCTGGCCAGGAAGAGGCCGGTGCCTTCGCCCTTGCCCGTCCAGCGCGCGGCAAACAGCACGCTGCCGTCGGAGACGACCAGCGGGGCGGAGAATTCCTCGAACTTTGCTTCCGGCTGGCCGGGCGGCGAATCGAGCGTGGTGACGACGGTGCGAAGTTTTCCGCCTTCTTCCTTTGCGACCAGCGCCTTGGGTATGTCCGCCTTGCTGGTCGCAAGCGTGGCGGAGAATGCGACGACGCCCGAGTCATTGATGCTGGGCGGGCTGAACGAATCGTACGTGGAAAACAGGTAAGGCCCGAGCAAACCCTGGAACGCCACCACGGAAAAGCTCACCCCCGAAGATCGCACCACAGCGCGAATTTCAGTTCGTGGGCTGCGCAGAGTGGTGAGAAAGGCGATTTCCTGGCGACCATTCATCGCCACACTGAGGAATGGCCCAAAGCCCAGGCCGCTGTGTCCGGGCACTTCTGTTCCGCTGGAAAGAAGCAGGCGTGTGTTCAGTTGCGCGGCAGCAGGAATCGCGCTGCCCGTCGACGCCAAGATGAGCGCAGAAATGACCATGCCAGTCCCGCGAATTGCCTTCCTTCTCCCCCGCCAGCGAGTCAAAAAGCCCCCTTGGCATTTCAGCGACGGAAATGCTCATTCCCATCACGCCTTCGAGCTGAATCACGCAAGCTAGCACCGGGGATTCCAGTGCGTCAAGGTGAATTCCGGCGGGATTTCGAAGTAATATAAAGGGAACGATTTGAGGAGGCGACATGGTCAAGGATTTCTCACGACGGAAATTCCTGGGTAGCCTTGCCGCGGGTGGCGCGGCATCAGCGAGTCTTCCCTGGCTCGCGAATCTTGCTGATGGGGAGGAACCGCGCTTGCCGCATCGTGCGCTGGGGCAGACTGGTGCGAAGGTTTCCATACTTGCCTTCGGCTGCGGAAGCCGATTTCTGATGTACAAGGACGAGGACAAGGCGCATGAGGTGTTGAATCATGCCATCGACCTGGGCATCGATTACATCGACACGGCTTATGGCTATGGCGACGGCCAAAGCGAGACTCGCGTGGGAAAAGTAATGGCCACGCGCCGCAAGGAAGTGTGGCTCGCCACCAAGATTCTGGACCGCACGCGCGACGACTTTATGAAGCGCCTGGAAGGGTGCCTGCAGCGCTTGCAGACCGATCACGTGGACTTGCTGCACATTCACAACGTCAAGAAGGCGGAGGATTTGGCCAGGATTGAAGCCCCGGACGGCGCGCTGGCAGGCCTGCTGGAGGCCAAAGAGCAGAAGATGGCGCTGCACATCGGCATGACCAGCCACACCGACGGCCCGACGCTCGCGAGGGCTATCGAGCGCCATCCGCTCGACTGCGTGCAGATGGCGCTGAATCCCTCCGGCAACGGCAGCTTTGAGAAGACCGCGCTGGTGGCGGCGAACAAGAAGAAGTTGGGCGTGATTGCGATGAAGGTCTTCGGCCAGGACATGCTGATCGGGCAGGAGCCGGGAAAGACCGATGCCGCCACGCTGATGCGTTTTGCGCTCAGTTTGCCGGTCACGACCGCCGTCTCCGGAATGCCGCAGGTGGAAATGCTGGAGCACAACGTCGCTGTGGGCCGCTCGTTCAAGCCCTTCAGCGCCGGCGAAATGGCCAGCCTGCGCGAACAGCTTTCCATCTCGCGCGCCCCGCTTGAAAAGCATCTGGTGGGTCACATCGACGGGCCGTCCAATCATCCGGAGCTGTATTGGGGCTAGGGGATTTGCGGAAATCTGCTCGGCGGC
>JASIKV010000554.1 GCA_030049455.1 Terriglobia bacterium | reverse complement strand
GTCTGAATCACCCGCTGCCAGTCCTCGCGTTCCACTTCGCGAGTGGCGCCGGCGGATTTCCCCAGATTGATGGCGCCGCGGGAGTTCACGCCTTTGACGTGCGAGCCCGCTACGCCCACGTAGGCAGAATCGATGGAAACCCCCGCCGCAGCTTCCGCAGACTCCACCGCCTTCTTCACCGCCAGCGCCGTCAGGTCAAGATTGACGATCAGGCCTTTGCGCCAGCCCTTCGATTCCGCCACCCCCAGGCCTGCCACTTCCAGCTTGCCCTGGGAATTGGGCGTGCACACCAGCGCACAAGTTTTCACGCTCCCCAGATCAAGCCCCACCACCAACTGGTTCTTGCGCGCCAAGCTCTGATTATTCCTTTCCGTCTCCGCTGGAAGCCGCCGCGGGCCCGGAATCGCTTCCGGACGTGCGGCCGTTCACCACAATCTGGTTGCGATAGCGTAAATCAACTGAGGCCGGTTGGGCACCCGATTTTTCGATTTCGGGCAGCAGGGCAAGGAAATTCCTGAACCGCTCGAGAAAATCCTTCTGGCCAAAATGGACTTCCACGGTCTGGCGGCCGCTGATCAGCAGGGCCTTCAAGTCCTCCGCGTCAGCCAGGTAGATCTCCGAGACCATCCAACCCGCCTTGGGAACCTCGGTTTGAAGCTGGTTCATGAATTCCGTGTAGAGAGCCAGGCGGGCGCGGCGGTCGTCCGGGCTGGCAAGGTTGTCAAGGCCGAAGAGCAGGGGAAAATCAAATGCCCCATTATCGGGCTTCTCCAGGAGCGTTCCCTCTTCGTCCACCATGCTCACATGGCCGCCCACATTCGCATAGGCAATGGGCGTCCGCTCCGTGACATGGACCAGAAGTCCGTGGGGCAGGATGCGGGTGAGGGATGCCGCCCGTACCCAGGGCAAAGCCTCCACGCCCCGCTGCCGCGCCTCCAGCGACATGCGGAAGACGTTTGTCCCCGCCTTCGAGCTCCCCGTCAAGGGGACTCCCAAAGCGCCCAGCACTTCTTCCCGCGAGACGAAATGGTTTCCCTCCACCACGATGTCGTCCGGGGAATTTAGCACGAAAATGGGGGAGTTGAGCGCAAATGTCGCCAGCCCGTATCCCGCCAGGCCCACGGGAAGCAGCACGCCCATCACAAAAAGCGCAAGGCGCAGGCGGCGCGAAACCCGGCTGCGCCGGACGGGGAGCGACTTCTCCCGCCGCAGGTAGGGTGATTCACCTTCGGAGTCGAGATCATCCTGAAGGGCCAGTGTGTCTTGTTCAACCATATCCATATTTTCTCACCATTAAATCTAACATTGCGCCTGAAAGCTCAGGCAACGTTCCGAATCTATGCGGCCGGCCTCGCCTCCAGGGCCTTGGCCAGCGCCTCGCCGATTTTCCAAACGCTCCCGGCGCCGATGGTCATAATCAAGTCTCCCGGCTGCGCGTCGCGGACCAGCTCATCAATGATTTGCTTATCCGAAGGCGCGTAGCGCGCATCCGAAACCCCCGACTCCGTCATCCGCTCTACCAGGCGCTCCGAAGTTACGCCGGGAATGGGCTTCTCGCTTGCCGGATAAATATCCAGCACATAGACCCGGCTGCAACCCCCGAAACTGCCGGCAAGTTCATCCATCAAAAACTTGGTGCGAGTGTAACGATGAGGCTGAAAGATGGCGATGGTCCGCTTGGCGCCGCGAAAGTACGCCGCGTCCAGCGTGGCGCGAATTTCCGTGGGGTGGTGGCCGTAATCATCCACGATGGTGATGCCGCCAATTTCCGCCTTGACCTGGAACCTGCGGTCTGCGCCCCGGAATCGCGCCAACCCGCTCCGGATTTGCGGGTAACTGAGGCCCAATTCCACTCCCACCGCGCACGCCGCCAGAGCGTTCTGAATGTTGTGCCGGCCGGGAACGAAAATATCAATGCCGCCGTAAAATTGCGATCCCACCAGCAGGTTGAAGGAGGATGTCAGCCCGATTTCGCAAGAGTTCGCCCGCACATCCGCCGGCGCGACCATTCCATACGTCACCACCCGCCGGCGAAGCTGGGGCATCAGCTTTTGCAGGATCTCTCCCCACGGCGGGTCGGCACAAGCCACGACCGCGCCGTAAAAAGGCACTTTGTTCATGAACGAGACGAACGCGGCGGCAATTTCATCAAGGTCCTTGTAGAAATCCAGATGCTCGCGGTCGATGTTGGTAACCACGGCAATCGAGGGCAGCAGGTAGAGGAACGAGCGGTCGCTCTCATCCGCCTCGACAACCATCAAATCACTCTTGCCCAGGCGGGCGCTTGAGCCAAAAACGTCCAGCCGCCCGCCGATGACGGCGGTGGGGTCAAGGTTTGCCTCGGCGGCCATCACGGCGATCATGGAAGTCACGGTCGTCTTTCCGTGCGCGCCCGCCACCGCCACGTTGAACTTGATGCGCATCAACTCCGCCAGCATCTCGGCGCGCGGGATCACGGGAATCTTGCGCTCGTGCGCTTCGCGGATTTCCGGATTGTCTTTGGGCACGGCGGTGGAAACCACAACCACCTGCGCGTGAGCGGCATTTTCGGCCGCATGCCCTTCGAAAATCCGCGCGCCCAGGCTTGCCAGGCGCTCAGTGACCGGTGTGGACTTCTGATCGGAACCCGACACCTCAAATCCCAGGTTCAGCAACACCTCGGCAATGCCGCTCATGCCGATGCCGCCGATTCCCACGAAATGAATTTTTCGAATTTTGCCTAACATCAACCCGTCCGTAGGGGCAATCCTTGTGATTGCCCCGCCTGGGCAAGGGCGGCCGCGAGGGCCGCCCCTACGATCTTTGCAGGTAACTATCCACAATATCCGCGATGCGCGCAGCTGCGTCGGGGCGCGCCAACTTTCGCGCCGACGCGGCCATCGTGTCGAGCGTTTTCGGGTCTGCCATCAATTCTCGAACCTCTTCAGCCAACCGCTCCGGTGTAAGTTCCGATTGCACAATGACGCGCGCCGCTCCCGCTTTTTCCATCACCCGCGCGTTTTCCAATTGGTGCTGATCCGTGGCGCCGGGGAACGGAATCAAGACAGACGCCCTGCCGGCAGCGGCAAATTCAGCTACCGTGGTCGCGCCCGCGCGCGCAATCACCAAATCCGCCAGCGCCAGCGTTGCCGGCATATCGTCAATAAATGCCTGGACCTCGGCCTTCAAGCCGCGCTCCTGGTAAGCCCGTTGAACTTCCTGGAAGTCAGGCTCCCCTGTCTGATGAATTATTCTGACTTCGCCCGATTCCCGACCGACCATCGACAGCGCCTGCGGGACGACATTGTTTATTGCCCTCGCGCCCTGACTTCCGCCCACGATCAATACCGTGAACGGCGGCGCATGATGGCGCGGCGGAATTGCGAAAAATGCCCGCCGCACCGGATGGCCGGTCACGTGAGCTTTCGCACCGTATAAATGCGCCGTTTCGGCGAACCCCACCGCCGCGGCGCGGACCACCGGACCCAACATGCGATTCGTGAACCCCGGCCGCGCGTTGGGCTCAATCAAAACCGTCGGAATACGCTTCAGCGCAGCCTCCATCATCACCGGACCCGCCAGGTAGCCCCCCACGCCCACCACCACACGGGGTTTGAACTCCCTCAGAATTCCCGCCACAGTGACTGCCGTTTTGGGAAGGACAAGCAAATTTCGAAGCCGCCGAATGCCCCCGATGCCCTTCAAGCCCGCCGAATCCACAGCGCGAAGCGGAAACCCCGCCGCCGGAATCAACTTCGCTTCGAGCGGGCGACGCGTTCCCACAAACTCAATTTCGTAAGGCCGGCCCGCCCGCTCACCACGCTCGCGCAACTCCTCCGCCACCGCCAAGGCAGGAAAAATGTGCCCG
>JASIKV010000073.1 GCA_030049455.1 Terriglobia bacterium | reverse complement strand
AGCGGGCCGGACGACTTTGCGGCGGCGCGATTTGCGTAGCGGGAGCAGGGTTTGGGGGTCAGCCAGGAGCATCGCAGCGGCTAGGCCTGCCAGGACCAATCCGAATTGCGCCATGAATAAGATTGGCACGAGTTGGTGAAGGATGCTCATCACAAAGAAAGTCCGCTCAGGTCTTTCCGGCCGGGACGTTCCTGCTGCTTGCTGATTTCACTTGTACTATCGGCAGGAATCGGAGAAACCTTGAACTTTTCTCTTGGTGAACCCTCTAGGGCCAAGCATCCGCAGGTCTTACCCCTGCCTCTACAGTAAATCTCAAAACAGAGCTACAGCTTGAACCGCAGCGCGGCGGTTTTCCTTTCTTCGCCCGCATTTAGCGCGAAAGCTCCCTGGAAAATTGCCGATGTAGCCAGTGGGGAAGATGTCGCCGCTGGAAGTCTGTGAGTTTCCCGGGGAAAGGGATGGGTAACGTATGATCTGGCTGACCCGGCTGAACAACCGGCCGCTGGTAGTGAATTCGGAATTGATCAAGTTCATTGAGAACGCTCCTGACACGGTCATCACCCTGATCACGGGCGAGAAGATCGTGGTGCTGGAATCCGCCGAAGAGGTGATGACGCGAATCGTCGACTACCGGCGCCGCTTGCGGGGGCCGAGGTTGATCTTCCCCACGATCGAAAACCCGGTGGAGGAGCCCTTCGAAGAGGCGCCAATGGAGCCGGAGAAATCTGAGGAACCGGAGACGCCGGAAGATGCCGGCGCCTCATCGGAGCTTGCGGGATAAGGGGACAAAAGGTGGACAAGAGTAGTTGGGGTGGAGTGCTGCTCGCCGTCGGCGGGATTTTGTCCGGCCTGCTGCTGGAAGGGGGAAAGGTCGCCCAGATTCTCCAGCCCACGGCCGCGATGATTGTCTTTGGCGGGACGATCGGCGCGGTCATGCTGCAGTTTCCGCTACCTGTGGTTCTGACCAGCGTCAAGCGGCTGGGCAATGTCTTCTTCGACCGCCAAACCGACCCCAAGCAATTGATCAAGGAGATCGTGGACTTCGCCAGTAAGGCGCGGAAGGAAGGCATCGTTTCTCTGGATCGCGAGCTGGAAAATGTCAAGGATCCCTTTCTGCGCAAATCGCTGATGCTGGCAGTGGATGGCACGGAGCCCCAGGAACTGCGCAAGATGATGGAGTTGGAGCTGGAAAACCAGGCCGAGCACGAGGAGCACATTCCCCAGGTGTTTGAGGCTGCGGGCGGATTCTCACCCACCATTGGCATCATCGGCGCGGTGCTGGGACTGATCCAGGTGATGCAGCACCTCGACAACATTGACGAAGTGGGCCGCGGAATCGCTGTTGCTTTCGTGGCCACGATCTATGGTGTGGCCGCGGCCAACCTGCTGTTTCTGCCCTGCGCCGGCAAGTTGAAAATTCGCAACCGTTCCGAGCACCAGATGCGTGAGATGATTTTGGAAGGCGTGGTTTCCATTCTGGAAGGCCTGAACCCGCGCATGGTTGAGACCAAGTTGAACGGATTTCTTACCGAAACGCCGGGGGCGGAGGAAACGCGCGAGGCAGCGGCATGAGCCGGAAGAAAAAGGCTGCCGAACACGTCAATCACGAGCGATGGCTGGTCTCCTACGCGGACTTCATTACCCTGCTGTTTGCCTTCTTCGTGGTGCTGTTCTCCTCCTCCCAGGTGGATAAACGCAAAGTGGGGAAACTTGCGCAGGCCATTCAGGATGCGTTCCAGCAAATGGGAATCTTCGAGAATGCGAACTCGCGCATTCCGATGGTTACGACGGATCCGCTACCGGCGCAGAACATTCCGGTTGCCCCCGACGGCAAGGGAATTTCCGGCAACGGGCAAATGGGGTCGGCGTTTGAAAAGGCGGCGGGATCCCCTGCTCCCACGAGAGACATGGATACCCTGCAAAAACAACTCTCCGGGGCGCTGGCGCCGGAGATTCAGCGGCATGAGGTGGCACTGAAAACCAGCCGGGAGGGACTAGTGATCACGCTGCGGGAGGTAGGCTTCTTTGACAGCGGCTCGGCGGAGTTGCGCCCCGCTTCCGAAGCGGCCGTGCGGCGCATCGCCCAGGTGCTGATGGCGCAGCCCAACAACGTGCGTTTTGAGGGTCACACGGACAACGTGCCGATTCACAATGCGCAATTTGCCTCCAACTGGGAACTCTCCACCGCCCGGGCCACGGAGATGATTCGGCTGTTCATAACTCAATACAGTTTCCCTCCCCTGCGCCTATCCGCCGCCGGTTACGCGGAATTTCACCCGGTCGCCAGCAATCGAACCCCCGAAGGTAGGGCCCAGAACCGGCGCGTGGACGTGGTGGTGCTCAGCTCCATCCCGGAAAGGCCGCCCGGCAACCGGTAGCGAGACGGCGAAGTCTTAAACTGCCGATTACCGGTATTCAGATTATCACCCATACTCTTATGTCAACCCTCTCCTCTGCCGATAATATCCATGGGTCTATCGGAATCGACAATGACGCAGACGCTTCGAGAGCTGATCCGCGAGCGCGTGGAGAAGCTGAACAACATTCCAACCGTCCCCGCCATCATTCGTCCCCTGCTGTTTTATCTGGAGCGGCCGGTGGACCAGGTGGAAGTGCAGCGGATCGTTGATCTGGTTTCGTGCGACGAATCGATTTCCGCACAGTGCCTGCGCGTGGCGAACTCGGCGCTCTATTTCCGCTCGCGGGAGGTAAAGTCCGTGCACGGCGCCATCGTGGTGCTGGGTGTGCGGCAGATTCGCGAGATTCTGCTTTCCTGCAGCCTGCTGAACCTTTTGCCCAAAGACAAATGGGTGATTGACCCGCTGATCTTCTGGGAGCATTCGCTGGGGTGCGGACTGGTCAGCCGCTTCTGCGCCAAGAAGGCCAACTACAAGGAGCCGGAGCGCGCATATCTGGCCGGCTTGCTGCACGACCTGGGCGAGCTGGTGAACATGCTGGGCTTTAAGGAGGAATTCAACGCGGCGGCGCAACTCGCCATGAGTGAGCAGATTCCCCTTCATCAGGCTGAGCAATCCGCGCTGGGCTTTACCCATTGCGATACCGGAAAAATCCTGGCCGAGCACTGGCGACTGCCCGAGGATATTTCGGAAGTCGTGGAGCACCACCACGACGTCCAGCAGGCCAAGCTCCATCCCGTGCTCGTCTCCCTGGTCGGTCTCTCGGACCGCCTGTGCATGGCCAACGAGCTGGGATACGGCATCAAAAACTTGAATCACTGGAAGATGGAAGAAGACCCGGCATGGACGATCCTGACGCGAGACTACCCGGCGCTCGCCAAAGTTCAGCCCGCGCAGTTCCTCTCCGAGATGCAGCAGTACGTGGTGGAAGCGCGCAAGCTGGTGCGGTCCATCTTGCGCGCGTGATTGCGGCCTGGATCGCGTGGCGTGGGCATCGCGTTGTGCCACTCGCCTTCGGGCGACGGGTCGTGCCCAAGCTTTCGCCAGGGCGGGACAATCGTCGTCTCCTTCTTCGGCGCGCGGCTGTCAGTAAGGACTCTGGTCCGGGTCAATGGACTGGTCCATGTAGATCCACAGCACTCGGGAGAAAAAAGTCAGGACCGAAGCGGAAGGGATGAAAAGCAGGAAGCCCGCGCCCACGCATTCAGGAAGGTCCCAGCCAAGCACCGCCCACACGAGCACGGCAAGCAGCGAAATGACCACCGTCGCGAGCATGTAGCTGAAATACATCGCACCCAGAAAATAGCCCTGCTCGCGCTCAAACTTCAGGCCACACACGGGGCAGCGCTCATTCATCCTCGGGAAGATTCGAAAGATGGACGTGCGGAAGATTCTGCCCGTGCGGCAGCGCGGACAGAGCAGATGATAGATGCCTTCCCACGCGGAAGGCCGGGGCCGGGAGTCGATGTGAGGAATCGCCAT
>JASIKV010000553.1 GCA_030049455.1 Terriglobia bacterium | reverse complement strand
TTCTTGTGCGGATGGATGAACTCGATGGGATCCTCAATGGTGAGCATGTGCTCAAAGCGCGTCTCATTGATCAGATCGAGCATCGTGGCCAGGGTGGTGGATTTGCCGCTGCCCGTCGGCCCCGTCACCAGCACCAGTCCGCGCGGCTTTTCGCACAGTTTGCGCAGCACAGCCGGCAACTTAAGCTGTTCAAGGGTCTTAATCTCAAACGGGATCACGCGGAAGACGCCCGCCGTTGCGCCGCGCTGGTTGAACAAGTTGCCGCGAAAGCGCGCAATATTCTTAATGCCGAACGAAAAGTCCAGTTCCAGGTTTTCCTCAAACCGGTGCTTCTGCGCATCGGTCAGGATGCTGTAAGCAAGCTGCTTGGTTTCCGCGGGGCCGAGAGGAGGAATATCATCCAGCGGTTTAAGCTCGCCGTGAACACGGATGCGCGGGGGTGAATTGGTGGTCAGGTGAAGATCGGACCCGCCCAAATCCACCATCCGTTTCAGCAGTTCGCTGAGGGTCGGTAGCGGCATTCCTTTGGTTCTCCTTTTCCCGGTCGTACACGAATTCCCATCAACTTGCGCCCGTCATCACCGGCTGACGCCGGACCTTAATGTCTGGATTCACCGCTGATTACTGCCACCTTCCGCACATTCGAGCGCGACGACACTTCAACTAAAGCACCGTCTCGCGAAAGACTTCTTCCAATGTCGTCTGTCCCAGAGAAGCCTTGATCAGCCCGCTCTTGCGGAGGGTGATCATTCCCTGCTCGATGGCCTTCTTGCGCAGCTCCAGCGCCGAGGCGCCCACCAGGATCAACTCGCGCAGCTCATCCGTGATCTCCAGGACTTCATAAAGGCCGCAGCGCCCTTTGTAACCCTTGTTTCCGCAGGTTGAGCAGCCTGTGCCTTTGTAAACCTTGACCGTCTTCGATTCCTCAATGGTAAAACCGGCGTCGATGAGCAGTTGCGGCGAAATATCCTCCGCTGTCTTGCAATCTGCACAGACGCGCCTCACCAGCCGCTGCGCCACAATCATGTGAACGGAGGTGGCCACCAGAAAAGGCTCAATGCCCATGTTCATCAGGCGCGAAATCGTGGAAGGCGCATCGTTGGTGTGCAGCGTGGAAAGCACCAGGTGGCCGGTCAGCGCGGCTTTAATGGCGATTTCCGCCGTTTCAAAGTCGCGAATCTCGCCCACCAGGATGATGTTGGGGTCCTGCCGCAGGAAGGAACGCAGCGCCGCGGCGAAATTCAGCCCGATCTGCTCCTTCATCTGCACCTGGTTGATCCCGTGCAGTTGGAATTCCACCGGGTCTTCCGCCGTGACGATGTTGGTGTCGGGCTTATTGAGCTGGGAGATCGAGGAATAAAGCGTGTTGGTCTTGCCGCTTCCCGTGGGCCCGGTCACCAGCACCATGCCGTAGGGTTTGAAGATCGCTTTGGTGAACTTGTCGAGGGACACCTGCTCGAAACCCAGCTTGGTCATGTCGAGCCGCAGGTTTTCCTTGTCGAGCAGCCGCATGACGATTTTTTCGCCATGCAGGGTGGGCAGCACGCTGACGCGGAAGTCGAGCTGCTTTTTTTTCCCGTCCTTCATCATCTTGATCATGATGCGGCCGTCTTGCGGCAGGCGCTTTTCCGAAATGTCGAGCTTCGACATGATTTTGACGCGGCTGATGATGGCATCGCGCAGCTTAAAGGGCGGGTTCATGATGGTCTGGAGCATACCGTCGATGCGGTAGCGCACCCGGTATTCCTTTTCGTACGGCTCCATGTGAATGTCGCTCGCCCCGCGCTTCACCGCGTCGGTCAGGATGTAGTTCACCAACTTGATGACGGGCGCTTCCTCGGAGGCTTTTTCCAGCGCCTCCAGGCTCATCCCTTCGCTGTCTGCATCCTGAAGTTCCAGGCTTTCCGCCTGACCCTCATCGATGAAGTTGACGATCTCTTCCAGCTCTTTCTTTCGCTCCTGGTCCTCAACGCTGCCGTAGTGCTTCTTGATGGCGTCCATGATGGCCGCTTCCGAGGCCACCACGGGTTCAATATTGAATCCCGTCATGAACTTGATGTCGTCCATGGCGAACACGTTGGTGGGATCCACCATGGCCAGCGTCAGCGAGGCGCCCACGCGGCTGAGCGGCAGCACCTGATACTTCGTCGCTGTGTCCATGGGAATCAACTTGGTTATACTCGGGTCAACTTCAAAGTAGGCCAGATTGATGGATGGCACACCATACTGGCGGGACAGCACGGCCGTCACCTCATCGTCATTCAGGAAACCCAATTTGACCAGGGAATTCCCCAGCCTTCCCCCGTTTGCCTTCTGGTGCTCCAGCGCCTGCTTAAGCTGGTCCGGAGTAATCAGGTTTTCCTTGAGAAGTATTTCCCCGAGCTTGCCCGACATTCACGAACCCCCATGCTCCCTGGCATGTCTAACGCGGTCGAACGTCCACTACCCTTGTCGTGACCCCAGCGCAAGTGCCTGAAAGCCACGTAGTTATTGGCATCCTATGTGACTCCTCACCGGTTGTCAAGGCCGATTCACGACTTTGAGCCTCGTTCCTCGAAGAGCATTGCCAAAGTGTGCCAAAGTTTGTTGACAAGTCCTCTGGTACGGAAGTACTATCTCCCCCGGGCTACTCAAGATTCGAGATTTTAGGTGTATCTGCTGTTCGGGCTGCTGAGGGTTCGCCGCCGCTGCCAGTCTTCGGATATTGCCTGGTCGGCCTTCCTTCCGCAAGCGTAGGATTCCAAACCCAAAAAGGAGATTCCACACATGCAAGATACTGCTCGAAGGCTACTGGTCGGCGCCGCACTTGCCGGATTTATTGCCGGAACCACCGCAATCGCCATGGGGTCACCGCGCCCGGGCGACGATACGAAAACGACCAAGACCAAGATTGAGAAGCACTGCTGCGCGGGAAAAAACACCTGTAAAGGCAAGGGCGGCTGTGGCGCCGACAAGGGCAAGAATGATTGCTCCGGCAAGGGCGGATGTAGCACCAAGACCAGTTGTAAGGGCCAACCCTGCACGGACAAGAGTTAATCCCAGGAAGCAAGCTGTTGATGCGCTTGCGGGCGGAGCTTTGTTCCGCCCGCCGCCCAGTGAGTCTGATCCCCCGGCAGTAAATCACCATGCCCGCGAACCGCTTCAACGGTAACTCGGACTATGGCGTGGGCATTGGCCTGCGCGTTCCCCATTACCGCCACATTTTTGAGAAAAAGCCCGTCGTCAGTTGGTTCGAAATCATCTCCGAAAACTTCATGGTCGATGGCGGCCTGCCCCTTAAGAACCTCGACCAGATTCTGGAACGCTACCGGGTGGTGCAGCACGGCGTCTCCATGTATTTCGGCTCCGCCGAACCGCTCAACCGCGACCACCTGAAGCGCCTGAAAGCCCTGGTGAAGCGCACCCACACTCCCTGGCTGACCGACCATCTGTGCTGGGGCAGCGTGGATGGCCGCTACTCGCATGACCTGCTTCCCATTCCCTACACCTTTGAGGCCGCCCGCCGCGCCGCGCAGAAGATCCGCCAGGTGCGCGACTTCCTGGAAGTCCCCATCGCCGTCGAAAATGTTTCGAGCTACGCGGAATTTCATGTCTCCGAAATGACCGAGTGGGAGTTTCTGAACGAAGTGGTGGAGCGCGCCGACTGCGGAATTCTGCTGGATGTCAACAACATCTACGTCTCCTCGCGCAACCACGACTTCAACCCCTACGATTACCTGAACAGCGTCTCCGCGGAGCGTGTTGCCCAGATTCATATTGCCGGGCATTCAAAGTTTCAAAAATACTTATTAGACACTCATGATCATGCGGTCATCGACCCGGTGTGGGGGCTTTACGCCCGCGCCATTGAGCGCGCCGGCCCCACCCCCACGCTCCTGGAATGGGACGACCGCATCCCATCGTTCAACGAGGTCCACCACGAAGCCCTGAAAGCCAAGCGTTACTTCCCAGCCGAGCTGAAGGCGGCGTCATGAACCTGGCGCAGATTCAGCGCGCGGTTTTTGAGGTCATTCGCCAGCCCCTTACCCCCTCGCAGCACCTTCGCCCGCGCCTGCCCGACGGGCGCTCCACCCGCCGGATTGCCGATGCCATCATCAAGCCCAATGCCCGGCTGGCCTCGCACGAACGCCTGGAGATTTACAACCAACAATACTGGTTCAGGATCCTGAGCAGCTTTGCGGAGGATTTTCCCGGCCTGCGCGGGCTGATCGGCGTTCGCAGATTTGACAAGCTTTCGGTTGCTTACCTGAACGAAAATCCCTCGCATACCTTCACCCTCAGAAACATCGGCGCCAACCTTGAATCGTGGCTGCGACGCCACCCGGAATTTGCGCCGGGCGTCCACCGCATGGCCATCGACATGGTGCGCGTGGAGTGGGCTGAAATCGAGGCTTTCGACGGGCAGGAGTTGCCGCGAATCTCCAAGGAGCAACTCGCCGGCCTGAGCGGTGACACGGCCTTTCGCCTGCAACCTCATTTGCACATGCTCGAACTTGCCTACCCCATTGACGACCTGCTGTTCCGCGTCCGCCGCGCGGAACACAGCATGGTCAGCAATGCGGTTCGGAAATCCGCCCCGCGAGGCAAGGTCCGCAAGGCCTCCCTGCCCAGGGCGCAGAAAACTTATCTGGTTGTTTACCGCCTGCAGGATATGGTGTACTTCAAACGCCTCACGCGCGAAGCATTCGTTTTGCTTGGCGCTTTGGGCAAGGGGAAATCCCTGGGCGAGGCGCTGCAAGCATCCATGCCGAAATCCCCTGCCAAGGTTGAGGCTTTTCGAAAGCGGGTTCGCGCCTGGTTTGAAAATTGGGCTTCACTCGGCTGGCTGGCAAAGTAGTCCCGGACTTGTAGCGGCGGTCCCGCCCAGGCGGGTCCGTCGCCGGCGCTCGTGGAGCGCCGCTAGAATAATTGCCGCCGGATTTCAGATTTGACCGCGGCCGGCGAAACCCTTACTCAAACTTCTCAATGAAACTCATCGACAAATTCTACGGCTGGTTCCTGCGCGCCGCCGACGCCTGCCGGTCTCCGCTGCTGCTGGCAATCCGGCTTTATTGGGGCTGGCAATTCTGGGAGGCGGGTTGGGGCAAGGCCACAAATATTCCTCACGTCGTCGAATATTTTACCAGCCTG
>JASIKV010000552.1 GCA_030049455.1 Terriglobia bacterium | reverse complement strand
GCGTTCCGGTTGGGAGCTGTGGGGACTGTTTCGCAAGCCGTGCGAAGGCCGCGTGCAGGACAATCTACGCAAATGGAAAACCGGCGGCCTGCGCCGCGTGTCGCAGGAAAAGCCCTTCGAAAATGTCATCCGCTCCGCCCCCACGCGCCGTGAGGAAAGGGCAATTGCTCCCCACCCTTCGCTGAAGCCCCAAGCATTTATGCGGCAGGTGGTCCGCGCCACGCTTCCCTTGGGAGTTGGTACGATACTCGATCCCTTTATGGGTGGAGGATCAACGATTGCGGCCGCCCTGGCGGTCGGCTACGAAAGCATCGGAGTTGAAAGTGATCCAGTTTTCTATCGTATAGCAGAACAAGCTATACCTAAACTTGCTGAACTTGGCGCAGAAACTAAAACAGTAGCGACCATTCCCGTCCGTCGCGCCCCTCGTGACGAGCGAGTTTTGTCATTGCCATTCCACATGTAAGCGAAAGCTGGGAGCAAGACTTGTCCTTTGATACCGAGGGTTTCGACAGGAATGTGCCCCTTCCCCCCGAGCTGAAAATAGCCCACATTCGCAAAGCTATTGGATACATCGAACGCGAGACCACGGATCTGGTTGATGTTTACTTCGAGCAAGCCAACGTGTTCAGCGGGTTGGTCGGTATCTTCGGCGTGCGAGCCCTCCACTCTCTAAGTCCCTACAAGAAGCACAAGCATCCGGACGTTGCACAGCAGCGGTTCCCCGACCTGTCGCTCGGCGGAAAGTTGAATCCACCTTCGGGACAGGCGCTGGGGTCAAAAGGCAACACGCGCCCCTGAACCCTGCAGTCGCACTACAACCACGCGGGCTGGTACATCATCTGGCGGTATTTGGTCGATCCTGCCAGGATTATCAAGGCTGGGAAAGCTGTGGTGATCTGGAGAGTTGATGTTGCGTTTCTCCGCGAGGAAGACTGGAAATACGAGGGAAGCAAGGCCCATGAAGGTCGAGGGGGGCGAACCCATACATTTGGCATAAAACTCCCTGCAAAACGCTTTGCCGGCGCCATCGTCTATCACCACCCCAAAATCGTGCTGCGCCAAAGCCGACCGACCCTCGCTAACGGTGCGGCCTAGAGTGTTTCTGTGTCGTTCGCCAACCGGTGCTTCAGTGGGAATGGCGGATCCGGTCTCCCCTGATGCACGCACTAAGCTGAAGTGATAAAATCTCCCTCCTTCCAGAAGAATGAACCTAATTTGAATTACGGCGCGGCGGTGCCGGCGCCGGTTTGGGGACCAGAATGGCGAAAACGATCAGAGTGGGGTTAGTGGGCGCGAAGTTTGCCGCGCGATTTCACTGGACGGGCTTGCGGCGCGTTTATGGCGTCAACGTTGAAATTGTGGGCGTGACGGCCAAGTCGGCGGAGTCGCGGGAGGCATTTGCTCTAACTCGAGGCATCAAGGCATATGACTCCTATGAAGCCTTGTGCGACGCGGTCGATGTTATCGACCTCTGCACGCCCGGCTCGACGCATGAACCCCTGGCCGTTGAGGCATTCAAGCGCGGCAAACACGTAATTATCGAAAAGCCCTTCACGGGCTATTACGGTCCGGGCACGGAAGATTTTCGCGGCGACACTTTCAGCAAGGAAGTGATGCTGCGCGAGGCTCTGGCAAGCTGCGACCGCATTTTGGCTGCGGCGCGCGCGGCCGGCACTCAGCTTGGGTATGCCGAAAACTGGGTCTACGCCCCCGCCATCACCAAGGAAGCGGAGATTGTGAAGAAAAGCGGCGCGCAGATTCTGTGGATGATCGGCGACGAGTCGCACAGCGGGTCGCATTCGCCTTACTACGGCATCTGGAAATTCTCCGGCGGCGGGTCGCTGGTGGGCAAGGGATGCCATCCGCTCTCGGCCATTCTCTACCTGAAGCGAGTGGAGGGCGAGACAGGCGGCGGCAAAGCCATCCGCCCGGCCACGGTTTCCGCGCGTACGCACGAAATCACCCGCCTCAAGAATTTTCGCGACGCGGGCTTCCTGCGCACCAACTACGAAGACATTGAAGACTACGGCCAGGTGCACGTAACGTTTGACGACGGCACGGTGGCAGACGTGTTTTCCACGGAAATCGTTTTGGGTGGGGTGCACAACTGGCTGGAAGTTTTTGCCAACAATCATCGCACGCGCTGCAATCTGAATCCTGTGGACGCTCTTGTGACCTACAACCCTCGTGAAGAGTTCCTGAAAGACGTTTATGTGACGGAAAAAATCGGAACCAAGCAGGGCTGGAGCAACCCCGCTCCGGACGAAGACTGGCAGCACGGTTATCCGCAGGAGTTCCAGGACTTTATAACCAGCATCGCGGCCAATCGATCACCGCTATCCAGCGGGGAGCTGGCGCGCGACACGATTGCGGTGCTCTACAGCGCCTATTTGTCGGCTGAACGCCGCGGCAAGGAGGTAAACCTGGCCCCAGCGGTTTGAGCCGGCTCGCAGGGCTACATTTTGACAAGATATCTTGCCTACCGGGGTAAAGGGCCATTTGGCCCGGCTGGGGGTTGCCGGCGAGGGCTATCTTTTGGACATTTTTTGTCATTGGCACTTCCCCCCTTTGTCCGATTATGGTAGGATGCGGGGGTTCGGGTTGTGCAAACTCTCTGTTTTCAACCACTCAGAACTCGAACGGAGGCGCAAGCTTGGTATTTGACGTGCTCTTAACATCGAGAGGCCGACTTCAGAGCCTTATTTGCAATTTCGATCTACTTGTTGCGCCAGCGGGGGAGGGGTAGAGCATGCGTCACGACCAGCAGGGGTTCTCACTCATCGAACTGTTAATCGTCGTAGCCATCATTCTTATCATCGCTGCTATCGCAATCCCCAATTTCCTGCGCAGTCGCATCGCGGCGAATCAGGCTTCCGCCATTGAAAGCCTGCGCGTGATCTCCACGGCGGAGGTGACTTATTCAACCACTTATCCCGGGGGATTTTCGAGCACTCTCTCGCTGCTGGGTCCGCCAGCAAGTGGCCAGAACACCAGTTCGACTGCGGCAGGCTTGATCGATGAAGTTCTAGCCGGCGGATATAAGAGCGGCTACAGCTTCTTTTATACGCCGACCTTGTATGACGCGGCGAACGGTATGACCAATGGCTATCAACTGCAGGCCAATCCTTCCACCTACGGGCAGACAGGTGGCACGTACTACTACACCGACCAGAGCTTTGTCATCACTGCCAATCAGACTCAGCCCGCAGCTTCAACCGATTCGGCAGTCGGCGACTAGGTTCTGAAGCTGCTTCGATTCCGAACAACCTTTTCCTTTTGAGAAACTAGACTCCCGTGGTGGAGGTTTGCTCGTCTACATGCACACGCGGTTCGACGCAGCGTGATAGCCTTTGCTCTGTGCTTCCTTTTGCGTCATGAACTGCCCTTCTTGGGTCTTCCCGTACCACCTTGAACCCGGGCAATGATAGGTCCCCGAACCGGTGTTGACCCAAACCTTTGCTTGGGGATCCCCCGTTTGCAGATTCTTGGCGACATTGGTCTGGGGAGCTGAAGGGAGGCTCTGAGGCATTTCGTGGCGGGGTCTGAAGAAAATGACCGCAAAAGCTAAAACCAGAATTGCCGCTACCGCACCTGTCCACTGCCACACTTGCCGGCGATGAAAAGCTGAGGGTGAGACGACCGGTTCAACTTTCATGTTTTGAATTGCCTGGGGCGCGGAGTCGATGCTCTTTGAACTTTCGTTGAATGCTTTTGCAATTTCATCGGGTTGGGAGAGCCGCTGTGAAGGATTTTTTTCGATGCAGCGCCGCAGCGCGGATCGGAGCGGCTCGGAAATAGTTTCCAGTTTCTCCGGCGTTCCCACCATGATCTCCAGGCTCAAATCAAAGGGTGTGGCGCCGCGAAATGGAAGTTCACCGGTGACCATTTGATACACCAAGACGCCCATCGCCCAAACATCACTTTGGATACTTGAGGGGCTGCCGCGCAGAACTTCCGGCGCAAGATAAGGCAGCGTTCCGCCCGTCGCACCGGCGTCCGTGAGCGGAAGGCGCGAACTTGTAACTTCCTCGATCCCCTCGCGCGGAATCATCCTGCCCAGGCCGAAATCAAGCAGTTTGGCATTCCCTTCGGGCGTTACCATGATGTTTGAACCCTTCAAATCTCCATGAACGACGCCCCGCTGATGCGCGTAAGCCAGCGCTTCAGAAATCTGCACGGCGTAACGCAGGACCTGTTCCAGGGACATGCCGTCTTCGGGAATAAGCTCCGAGAGCGCCAA
>JASIKV010000551.1 GCA_030049455.1 Terriglobia bacterium | reverse complement strand
CCAAACGTTACTTCTCCCTCACCCCTTCGGTAAGCCGTGCTGAAACTATTTTGGTGAACAGGCCGGCAGACGCTCCCACAAGTTTAGATAGTCCCACAAAATCCTTCTGAAGGGAAGTGGCAAGTGCGTGGTGATGCAACTGGCTCCGGCGGCGCTCTTCGACGAAGCCTGTAGCGCAGAGAAACGCGCTCTTTGCGTTTCTCTGCGGCTCTTCAGCGACGTGACACCGGGCGCCAAAAGCCGCAGAGAAGTCCGTGAGCCGAAGGACACCTCTGCGCTACACCTACCGCTGCAACCTTCTAAATTTTCAGGAAAATCTTCCGGCGGTACATCCACAGCAGCACCAGCCAATAACACAACAGCACAGCGATGCCTTCCATCAGCGGCTGGAAGCCGGTTCCGAGGAATTCGAAGAAATGCGGGCCAAGGTGAATTCGGAACGAGGTGATGAGGAAGGTCTCCATAAAATGGGCAATGCAATAGGCAGTGATGGAATTCATGCCGATCACCACCAGAGGGAACGCCCAGCCTTTTTGCCGCTTCATCTCGATGATCCAGCAGAAGGCCGCGAGCATCAGGAAACACATTCCGCCGCTGAACAGCGTCCAGGCCGGCGTCCAGATGCGCTTGACGACGGGGCAAATGTGCGTGAAGTGGAAGAAAAGACCAAGCCCGATTCCCGCCGCTCCGGCCATCATGAACTTCTTCAAGGGAATCTGCGGCGCGGACTCGCGCAGCCAGCGCCCGGCAATCAATCCCAGAATCATTGTGCCCAGCGTCGGAATGAAGCTCAGCGTGAGGTAGCCACCGGGGTTATCGACCCAGGGATTCGGCTGCGGAAACAGGTTCAGGAACCACTGGTCAAACCTGATTCCGAGGTTGTAGTTTTTATTCCAATGCGCGGCGAAGCCCGTGTAATTGTGTTGTGCGTTCCAGGCGAAAGGCACGCCGACGGACGGCCAGTCGAAATTTGCGGGCGCGGCCGGATAAAGCGCCCAGGCGAGCCAGTATCCCGTCAGGATCAATCCCAGTGCGGTCCAGGCCCACTTTGGCGGCTTGAATCCCAGAACAAAGAGGAACGGGTAGCCGAACCCAATCTGATTCAGCGTGTCCTCCATGGTCCAGTGGGTCTGCGGCCAGTCCATGGAGCGCAGGAAGACTCCTAAGGCGCAGAGCGCGAAGGCGCGCCAGAGCGCATGAACCAACAACTGCCAAAAGGTTGCGCCCTTGGCCAGGCGGCTGGCGATGGAATAGGGAAGAGCGACGCCGACAAGGAACGAGAACGAAGGCTGAATCAGGTCGTGGAGAGAGCACCCCGCCCACTCCGTGTGAGTCTGGTGATACGCCAGGATATGCCAGAAGAGACTGGTGGGAAAAGCCTGCGCCACCTGCGAGAAGCGCAGAACCTCCGCCATCATCAGCAACATGACGAAGCCGCGATAGGCATCAACCGCGACGTTTCGCGCCACTGACGTCCGAATGGGAATTTCAACAGGCGGGAGCCTGACAACTTCCTGAACCGAACTCATCGTCCACCCTCTGTTCGGCTAACTCTACCACAACGCCGCGCGCAATTCACTTGCGCGACGTTATGCCTTGCCGGCGCCCGCACTCGCCTGCCTACTTCCGCTTGGCAGTGAAATCGCGGTCCCCGAAGCGCTCGTTGTGCATCTTGCCCTTCATGGAATCGCCGTCCACCGTGGCCGTGTAGTCGGTCACAAACGTGCCGTTTTGGGATTCCCGCTTGACCTGGAAACTGACTTTGTTTCCATCCACGGTGCCGGTGATGGGAGTGTCTCCCATTCGGCCCGACATGGTTCCTTTAATGGTGCTGCCGTCTTGTTGGATTGTGAGGGTTTGCGTCATGGTCCCGTTGCGACCCTCCATCGAAATCTCCCATGTCCCGGCGACCTTGGCGGGATCGTCAGCAGCCTTCAGGCTAGTGGCTCCAAGCATTACAAATGCGCACGCAAGCGCGAGCAACATCGATCTGGATATTTTCTTCATGACGGAATCTCCTTAAAGGTTGGATTGAACATAGTCATTGACGTTTGAGGCTTGCGGGTAGTTACAGCCACTTTAGCTGAACTATCGGCGCGTCGCATGATTTGTATTTGGACAGCCCCGCGTGTATCTTAACGGTCATCCAAACCCCGGCTAGGCCACATCCAGCAGAGCAGCGAGGCGCAATCGTGGAAACCCCAGCGGAGATCAATCGACTCAAGGCAGCGGCAAACGCCGGCGAGGTCGAAACGGCCGCGCAGGCGTTTGCCGCCGCGCAGCCCAAGCCCTGGAGCCCGGCCCTGCGCATCAGTTTCCGCTTTTGCTTCGTCTACTTCACGCTTTACGGCCTGAGCAACCAAATCATCGGCGGATTGATCGTAATCCCCGAAGTAAACTTTACCGACCTCAGCGTTCAATGGCCGCTTCGCCAAATTACCCTGTGGACTGCCGCGCACGTTTTTCACGTGACGCACCCGCTGATTTACGCCGACACGGGCAGCGGTGACCGGCAATACGATTGGATACTCACTTCCTTCCTCCTGGCGTTCGCCATCGCAGCAACGATCGTCTGGTCGGCACTCGACCGCCGCCGGAAAAACTACGACACTCTGCACAACTGGTTCCGCCTGGCGCTTCGAATCGCGCTCGCGTCGGAGTTGCTGCTCTACGGCCTGAACAAAATCATCCCGCTCCAGATGCTCTTCCCTTCCCTGGCGCGTCTGCTCGAGCCCTACGGGAATTTCTCGCCCATGGCGACGCTTTGGTCTTCCGTGGGAGCGTCGCGCCCATACGAGATCTTCACCGGCTGCGCGGAAACGCTGGGCGGACTGCTCCTGCTGCTTCCGCGCACTGCTGTTCTGGGGGCGCTTCTGGGTTTGGCCGACTTGACGGAGGTTTTTGTTCTGAACATGACCTACG
>JASIKV010000550.1 GCA_030049455.1 Terriglobia bacterium | reverse complement strand
AGTGAGCCGATGGTGTTGTAAATCGCGATGGTGGGCGCCGCAGTGGTCCCCTGAAGGGTGGCAATTTGCGTGGGCGTGGGAGAGGCAATGTTAGTAAATTCCTGGCCCAACGCGGAACTCATATTTTCAATCGCCCCTTGCGCCGCATAAAATGTGGCGGCATTGTCGCTGTCGCTGTAGGCGACATTCTGCTCACCGGTGGTCTCAAAATAGAACCCCAGCAGCATGACGGTAAAGACCAGCATGAGCAACAGGACAACAATAAGGGCGATGCCCGAGTCGTTGAATCGTTGTTTCATCATTTTCTGCCTCTCTCCTGCGGACCCTTTCGTTTCCTTTCCTTCTCTCTCCGCTCAATATTGGTTGTAATAAGCCAAATTCTGGGCCGTGACAGACGTGGCGATGGAGTTCGTAAAGTATGTCCCGGTCTTCCGGTTGGGATGATTCGCTATCGCCGTCATCCACAACATGATTTTGCGGATGTCGCTGGGATTCGCCGGAGTCCGGGTCGGGTCCGTGGGCGTACAGGGAGTGGAGGTGCAACTGAAGGCAAATTGCAGCACGTTGACTCCCATGGCGACCGGCTCAGGAGGAGTGGACTGAACTGAAACGCCCCCAGTGACGGTAACCGGCGCCCCCGTGCCCACCTGTTTCATCAGCATCCAGTAGGGAGATCGGGTTACATTATCCAGATAATACGTCTCCATGGTTAGTTGGTAGGCGTAGGTGGGGGGATAACTGTTCGCCGTGACGCCGGAGCCCATCGTTTGAAGATTCCCAATCATTCCGCTGGTCGGGCTGCTGGCGGTCAGCGGAAACTGATTGAAAGGCAGCGGGTCATTCACCGAGTCGCTGCTTGTAAAGGTGATGGTGCATTGACTCGTGAGGGAAACCCAGGGACTGGGACAACTCACGGCGCTGACGGCAAGGACTACGGAGGAGTAGGTGTTGGTCAGCATGATCAATTGCCCGGGGACAACCTGCACCCAGGACGGGCTGCTGCTGGAAGCATTGGTGATCGGGCTGCCAGCGTTGGTTCGCTGATCAACGGTGGCCGTTACGCTTGTGGTCCCTGCCGGGAAGCAACAGGTTTTGGCGGTGGTGGTGACAGGCGAGAGGCTTATCAGCGAGTACTCGCCCAACTCGGAAGAGGCGTTCACAGAAACCAGCGTGATCGAGTCGGTAGGAACAGAATTGCTGGTGACTCCCACCGTGGTGTTATCCGCCATCGGCCCATATCCAGGGCCCGGAGTAATGACGTTCAGGTTGCCGGCAGGAGGCGAACCGGGACATCCCGAATTGAAATATTGAACGGGAAGGGAAAAAACCACGGGTGAGACGCCGTTGAGGGTCGTTGTAGGCAAAGGAAGTTGAATGGCCGTGCAAGACGTTGCCCCGCTGGGAAGAGGAATACCCCCCTGAGGAATATTTGCCCCCGCCGTGCTTACGTCGCGCGCAATCATATTCTCGCCCGCACGCAGGTTTTCATTGACATCGGCCATGGTCCCGGCCAGATCGGCGGCGTTATTCAGCTTATCGAAAATGTCGAACGCGATCGCCAGCAGAATAAGAGACAGCGCCATGGCCAGGATGACTTCAATCAACGTAAAGCCAAGGGAGGTAGCGGCGTCAGCCGACTTGGGTTTTTGTTTAGACATATGGACCTATAAGCGCCACGATTGTGACGTCCCGCGTGATTCCATTTGGGGTTGTGTAGCGAATGGTGACAATGACCTGATTCAAATTGCTGGTAATGGGCGTAATGGCGATGTTTCTCAAATACCCGTTAAGGGGCGCATAAACGTCGTCAGAAGTTCCAAGTATTCCGTCCGGCCCGGGCATTTCAACCGTTTCGATGCAGGGAGCCACAGAGCACCCGGTGGGCAAAACGTCGCCGCTCCCCGCCCCATTGGTCGTTATCCCGGGAATCGGCGCGGCGGTGCCATCGTCAGAAGTGAACACCAGTCCGTCCGGGCCGGGTGTGTACAAAGGCTGCCAAGTGGTGGAGGGAAGGAACAAGCAGCTGGCCGCCGGCTGATTGCAAATCTGTGAGAAGGTAACTCCACCGGTGTCGCGGGCCGTAAACACATCTTCCATGGCCTGCCGGGCCTTCTGCCGCGCAATGCTATCCATTTCCGCTGTGTCAATGGAGGCTAACCCCAATCCAAATGCGTAGGCCAAGGAGAGAAGTCCGGCGACAAGAATCACGGCGGCGATCATGACCTCAACCAGTGTGAATCCGCTGTCGTGATCGATTGGACGTGACTTCCGGCGATCCATAAAACACTCCCTAGAACCAGGTTTTTCCGTTGTAGCGATATCCCTTGATCCGCCCCGTGGTGCCTAGAATGGTTATGGCACGCGCGGTCTGCGGGTTGGTGGGATTGGGGGCGTTCCCGACCTGGCCCATGAAAATTGTCCCATTTATGTAATTTCCGGTGGAATCCACCACGGTCCCATCGCTTTGAAAAGTGATGTAGCAAGGAAGCGCGGGAGTGGTGCCGCAAGCGCTCGTGGAAGTTACGGTATCCTTGAAGCAAATTCCCGAGGAAGCGACGCAAGTCGTGGTGTTGCCGAATAAGTCCGGTGTATCCGGAACACCGGAGAGCACCGTGTAGGTCATTTGATTCGGGTCAACAGTTATGTCCGATATTTCGCTCTGCGGGGGAGTGGCGGTCGGACCGTTGGTGTTAGGGCAAGCAGGAAGTCCGGTAATCAATTTGCTGGTACACGTCACCAACTCTGCCTTCCCCTGGAAAGTCACCATGTAGTTTGACCTGCTGTCCACAGCGGATTCTCTGGCCCGCCGGATCTGGGTTTCCACCAGTAACATGCCGGAATCGGCGCGCATCATCGGCATCTGATTAAACCAGGCAACGAGGGCCATGGCGGTGACCACTCCAATGATCCCGATCACCAGCAACATTTCAACCATGGAAAAGCCCCGGTCGGAACGAACTCGGGGGGAACTGCAAACGACATTTATTGGATCAGTCGACACCTATTCCCCCTCTTCAGTGCTGGTCCGGAACAGATTGCCCTTTCGAGTCCCAACACTCGGCGTTCTACTTCTCAGGCTTGGTGTTTGGTTATTCAAGGAGCACCTGCCCCCTAAATCCCTATACAGGCCCCGCTAGGTCTAAGCGGGATTTCAAGTGTGTCTACCCCGTATGCCGATAGTATACAACCACATTATGGCTATTTATAGCTTGAACGGCCCATTTTCGCAAGAGTACTTTTGTACCAAGGCTTTAGCAGGATTTTGATTCTCAGAATCAACACGCCCCCTGCCCGTTGGGCCGGGGTGGAGGCTTCACACAACAGGTCGAAGCAATCATCCTCCGCAAAAGCTGGAGGCTTTTCCGCAGGCGGGCCCCTTAAAGCGGCCTTACCGCCACGGCCAGAACATGACCCCTCACCCGGTCACCCACCCTCCCCTCTCTCCGGGGAGAGATGAAGAGGCGGAGGGGAGTTGGATAGACCCTAAGGCTGTGTGAGGAAGATTGGAAATCCCAGCTTGCCGTCATATTTCGGCAGGCAACGCTCAGTGTCGTACATATTGGCGACGTCAACGCGCCGCGGGCCGAGCTTGGGGTCCGGGATGGGCTCCATGGCGTAGCAGCCCTTGTTGATTGCCGTCATCTTGCCGTGCTCGCCGCGCGCGATGCAGTCCATGGCCATGCTGGCAAACGTGGAAGCCACAAGCCGGTCGATGAAATCCGGGCTGCCGCTGCGCAACTCATACGTCAGGTCGCTCACGACCGTTTCATTTCCACCTGCCTTCTTGATTTCATCGCTCAAATCCTCGCCCACATTGGCCTTTTTGCGATGCCCAAAGGCATCGGCTTCTCCGTACTCGCGAACCGAATAACCTTCCCACTCCGCGCCCTCGGAAAGCACCACCAGTGAATAATTGCTGGGGTTTTCCTTCTTATCCTGAAGCAGCAGCTCGATCATGCGCTTCAGGTCAAATTTATGTTCGGGGATGGCGCAACGGATCCCGCAAACGTAGGCCGTGTAGAGCGATGTGTAACCGGCGTCGCGGCCGAAGACTCGAAACACCCCAATCCGTTCGTGAGAGGCCACGGTGGTCCGCTGGCGGTCAATGGATTCCATGGCGCGAGTAATGGCAGTGGAAAAACCGATGCAATATTCGGTGTTGCGCACGTCATTGTCCATGGTCTTGGGAATCGCCACCACTTTCATGCCTTCCCGGTCGAGCCGCGCCGCATAACTCAACGTGTCATCTCCACCGATCGCCACCAGATAGTCGAGGCCCAGCACCTCAATGTTCTTCAACACCTGCGAGGTGATGTCATAGACGACGGAGGTCACGCCTTTCTTTGTGGTCTCCACCTTGGGAAAATTGCCGTCGGCGCAAACGTAAGGGAGCTTCTTCATCTTTTGAGGATTGGTGCGCGAGGTGTGCAGGAACGTCCCGCCGGTGCGATCGATGGTGCGTGTATTGTTGCGATCGAGCGGCAGAATATAGTGCGCGCGGCTCATCGGGTCCTTCAAATCCAGGTGCGTCAGGCCTTCCCACCCGCGCCGAATGCCGATGACGTCGTAGCCCACATCCGCCGCACGGTAAACAACCGTCTTGATGACGGAGTTGAGGCCGGGGACATCGCCGCCACCTGTAAGAATTCCGATCCGCTTTGCTGCCATGAGCGCTCCCTTGGATATCGGCTTGGATTTTTCTTTTTACGGAATTATCAATTTCCGGACGAAATAGGAGTTTACACCGCAGAGCGCGGTTTGGAAACCTCCAGCCGCGGGGCAGCCCGGCGGCCTCTGCCAATTAGCATGACCCCTGTGCAATTTTGCTCTGCAAATGTCAATTGCTTGACGCCTGCTTCGGCGCAGCGTTAAACTTCACAAACAGTGCGCCTGTAGCTCAGATGGATAGAGCGGTTGCCTCCGGAGCAACAGGTCGGGGGTTCGAATCCCTCCAGGCGTACCAATCATTTTCAAATAGATGCGTCATCTTCCAACATGGCGCTCCATGCTCGCGCGAAGCTGCGGATTTCCTCCGCCATCTCCGAGTTGCGACAATTGCGGTTCTGGCAAGGCAGGCAAAGGGCAAGCGAGCCGCTTTGGCGAAGACTTGGTGGAGAAAACCGAGGACTGGCCGTGTTCCAGCGTCATCGCGCATGCAAGAGAAAAGCAAATCAGAATGCTGGAACATTTCCCCATTGTGCGGTGTCTGAGGGAATATGAATATCGGTCTCGGCGGGCGAATCGGGGCGGGGATTGCCCTGTCCGCGGCGATCGCGGACGCTTCCACATGGATCATCCGGGCAATCGATAATTACCCCTTCGATTTCTACCGCTGGACGGATGCTTTTCTGCCGGTGATTTTCGTCTTTGGCCTCTGCTTTGGTCTGCCCGCCATCAGTGCAGCGATTCAAAGCCGGCACACGGCAAATTTAATCAGGTTACCACTGACCACTGCCGGGCCAGCCGAATGGCGGCTGGATGCCGATCCCCGCCGGTCGTTGGCGAGCGCCGCGCACAGAGAACCCGGCGCTGCACGGGATCATGCCCTGCCCGCACTGGCCTTTGTTCCTTCCGCCTCTCACCGCCGGCTTTATACAAAGCTTGGACGCATGTGCCTTCTCGGGGCGGTTCTCATATTCGCGGCCACGGAGTTCTGGCGCGCGAATCGGGTGTCGATTCTGCTGAATATGCCCGTGGGGCTCGCCTCAGGTCACAACCTGACTGCCGAGTTTCGAACCCCGTTGCGGGCTGTTTATTCGCTGGATCTGTCTCTCGCCAGTTGCAATCCCCAGACCTGCAATCTGCGGTGCAACTCGAATCCCCCGGTCCGATGGACACTGTTAAGTTCAGGGCGGCCGGTCGCCACAGGGGCTTTTCGCCAGTCGGCCTGGTACGGTCCCTCCATCTTCGATGAGGTCTTGATGCCAAGGGGAGCGTACCGCCTTGACATCGAGCCTTTGGCCGGCTGTGCCATCGATCCATGGGGAAACCCTCGGATTAAAGTCGAAGCGAATTGGCAAGCCACGGGACTCGACCAAAAGGCGGAGCTGCTCTTGTGTCTCCTTTTGGGCTTCGGGATCGCGCTGCTGCTCTGGCCCGACGTTAGGGAAACGGAAGAGCTGAGTTTACAGGGTGAGCCCCGCGCCACATTTGAGGGCACGATACGCCTTCGCCGCAAGCGTCAACCGCAAATCTCACTAAAGCCTCTGCCTAGTCTCCGAATGTTCTCTTACATGGCTGCGACTGGTCTGATGTTGATTTGGTGGTTTTGGCCAATTGCCGCTCCGCTTACGCCGCGAGGCCTGTTGGTCCACATCCCCAGGCCGGGAACCTACGCGCGGGCGGATGAGCCGTGGAACAAGCCCCTGGTGGTGAGAGTCGATCCCGAGCGCGAGATTTTCCTCGATGGCCGGCTGATCAGCCGTGAGAGGTTTGAGCCGGAGATGCAACGGTCCCTGGCGCTCCGTGCCGATTGGACGGTCTACGTCGACGGAGATGCTGATGCCACCGCTGGCGACGTCCTGGAACTTGTGGACCTCCTTCGTGGCATGGGAATCACCAATATCCTGCTGGTGACCCCCAGTATGAAGCGGGAACAACCCAAGGTATTCGCCACCCCCCACTTGTAAGATTGCGAATCTCAATTTCCTGGAACTGCACGCCCCGCCGTAGTCGCAGATTGCCTAATCCAGTTCCCTGCCCTCATCCCCTCATGGGGTAGCCTTGTGGCCGATGAACCCATCGGCCCATTTGATAAAGTATTTCATGTTGGGCGCGTCGGTATGGCCGCCGTCATGCTGCCTCCAGGCAAGCTGACCGTCCAGCAGCCCGGTGTTCACGGGCGGCATTTTGGCTGTGTGGTAGTCCTCGGAAACGCCCAGCCCCTTCGCGCCCAGCAGAGTGAAGACGGGGCTGGCAGCCACCGTCGCCATGAAGCTGCCCTGGTGATCGAGCCAATGGGCGTCGCCTTTTTCGGGAATTCCGTAGCTGACGAAGGTCAGGCGCGGCGCGCACAGGGCCAGGAGTTCGTTGGAATCCACCGGCAGGTCAGACGCATTCTTGCTGTCGAACGTGGCGTCCGACGCGCCATATTTCAGGAAGTTGCCCGCCATCCAGTGGTACCCGCCGTCGCCCGTGAGGTTTTCCACGGCCTCGCCAAAACTTCGGCGCAGAAGCGTAGCGCCGCCTTTGCCGGAGGAGCCTATCAGGACCATGGCAAAGCGCTGATCGAATGCCATGGTCACGAGCGCGGCTTTTCCGTA
>JASIKV010000549.1 GCA_030049455.1 Terriglobia bacterium | reverse complement strand
GGGCCTCAAGTACGATGGCGGAACTTCCTGGTTTTTCCTATGTCAACAGACGACACATCGCTGAAAATTGATTTCCTGCTGACATTTGGATTTGGGGCGGGGCTCTTCTATTTCATCAAGGGTTTCAGAATTTTTCGCGAGTACCGCGTCTTGATGGACACGCCGGAAATCCCCATTCGCAGCGTGGCGATGGGCCTGGTGGAGGTTCACGGGAAGGCGAAGGTCGAGCAGCCGGCCACGAGCCCGGTAACGCGCACGCCGTGTTGCTTCTACAAGGTTGACATCGAGCACTGGGTGACGGACAAGAACGGCGGTCACTGGTCGCACATTGCCACGGACGCGGACGGCCCGAAGTTCTACCTGGAAGATGCTTCGGGCAAAGTGCTGGTCGACGCGCATCTGGCGGAGTACGATTTGCTTCAGACGGCGAGAGTGGAAACGGGGCGCGGCATCGGCTCGACGCTGCGCCGCGCGTTTCCCAGCATCACGGGTTCGAGCGCCATCGGTGCCACGGCGCTGCCCACGGCGGACCTGTGGTCTTACGCTTCCGACGCCGTCAGCCGCAACAAGCACGGCTGGGGCGGCGCGAGCTCAGGCGCCCGCTACCGCTTGACCGAGTTTCTGGTGGTTCCCGATCACTGGTACGATTTGACGGGAACGTGCGTGGAAAATCCCACGCCCCAGGACGATCACGACCGCAACATGATCAGGAAGGGAACCAACGAGCCCACTTTTCTGATCACCTGGCGGAGCGAGAAGGAAATCCGGCAGACGCTGCGTACTCGCGCCGTGCAACACATTTTCGGCGGGGCGTTTTTGGCGGTGGCTTGCCTGGGAATCTTTCTGGCAAAGCACGCGTGGCTCTTCTGACAAAGGAGAAACCTTTCCATGGGAATCGTAATCCTGCTGGGACTGGTCGTGATTCTCTTTGTGGTGGGGATTTTTGTTTACCTCATCACCATTTACAACAGCTTGATCCGCCTGAAAAACGACATCGACAAAGCCTGGGCGAATATCGATGTGCTGCTGAAGCAGCGGCATGACGAACTGCCCAAGCTGATCGAGACTTGCAAGGGTTACATGCAGTATGAGCAGAAGACCTTTCAAATGATTACCGAAGCCCGCACCGCCTATCTGAAGGCCGGCTCCGTGGGCGAAAAGGCCCAGGCCGATAACATGATTTCGAGCGCGCTCAAAAGCCTGTTTGCCGTGTCAGAGAATTATCCCGACCTAAAGGCCAACAACAATTTCATGCAGCTTCAGAAACGCATCAGCGAGCTGGAGGAGAAGATCGCAGACCGGCGCGAGTTCTTCAACGACGATGTGAACACGTTCAACATCCGCATCCAGCAGTTCCCCGATGTCCTGCTGGCCGGCATGATGCGCTTGCAGCACCACGATCTGTTTAAGGTGGCGGAGGAAGACCGCCAGGACGTGGAAGTGAAAATGACGTAGTGGTTCGAGTCACGATCGAATTGGAGAGAAAGGGGACTTGAAATGGTCGTCACAATCATGGCCATCGCCATCCTGGTATTCATCGTCATCGTCGTCATCGGGATCGTCATGTATCTGGTGGGCGTCTACAACAATCTGGTGACGCTGAAGAATGACATTGACCGCTCATTCGCCGACATCGACGTTCTGCTGAAGCAGCGGCACGACGAATTGCCCAAGCTGATCGACACGTGCAAGGGTTACATGCAGTACGAGCAGAAGACCTTGCTGGCGGTCACCGAAGCTCGCACCGCCTACCTGCGCGCCACCACGCCGGCGGAAAAGACGCAGGCGGACGGGATGGTGAGCGGCGCGCTGAAATCGCTGTTTGCCGTGGCGGAAAAGTATCCCGACCTGAAAGCCAACACCAACTTCCTGCAACTGCAAGGGCGCATCACGGAACTTGAGGAAAAAATCGCCGGGCAGCGCAGCCGCTACAATGAGGACGTCAACTCTTTCAACATCCGCATCGGGCAAATCCCCGCGAACTTCGTGGCAGGCTTCATGCACCTCGAACCACACGCGCTCTTCCAGGCGCCGGAGGCCGATCGCGAAGACGTGAAGGTCAGCTTCACGTAAGAACCCCCACCGATCTTTGCGCAAAGAGGTCTCATTACAGAACGCGCAGAGAGCGTTTTCTCTCTGAAACTCTCTGAGCGCCGCGGTGACGGCGCCTGCTTCGGTTGCAATTCAATCACACTCCAAGAACAAAAAAGGCCCGCTTGGGGGAGCGGGCCTGGGGAAAGGAGGAAAGTCAAAAACTCTTCACGGCTTATCTCTTCTTTTTCTTTGCCTTCTTTGCTGCCATCGATCCCCTCCTTTTGCTGAGATGGATAAAGTCTGTGTGTGGAGCCACTATTGGTGGTCACGCACTACATTACCCCAATATGTAGTAGGCTTCGCCATTTTTGTCAAGAAGATTATGCCGTGGCCATCCTCATTTTTTCCCCGGAGTTCCAAGCCAACTGCGGTTTCAATCTCCGCGAGCGAGATGGATTCGCGAGATCCACCCTTGCGATGAAGAGCCCCGCACTCCCACCCCCCTGCAGGCCGCGGCGGGGTTTAACCTTTCCCAAGCACCGGGACAATTACCGATTGGATGGCGCGCGCCTCGTCGCTCAGCAGGAAGTGAATGACTCGTGCAACGTCTGATGTGGTTACCCACTTGGAAAAGTCAGCGGTGGGCATGTCGCGACGGTTTGCCTCAGTGTCCATGGTTCCGGGAAGAATGCAGTGAGCGTGGATATTGTACCCCTTGAGTTCGCTGGCGAGAATTTCCGTAAACTGAAGGACAGCTCCCTTCGAAACCGCATAGGCCGCGATGCCTGCTCCACCTCCATTCAATATCGCGCCGCTCGAAGTGGTGATGACTCGGCCGAATTTCTGTTTGATCATGACCGGCACGGTGGCGCGCGCTGCAAGAAAGACCGTGCGCAGATTCAAGTTCAACATGCGATCCCAGGTCTGGTCGGAGGTTTCGTAAGATTTTCCCGCCGCAAACCCTCCGGCGATGCACACCAGGAAATCAATGCGGCCCCAGCGCGTAACAACCTCCGAGACGAAGCTCTCAACGATGGGGGCATCGGTGAATTCGGCCTGAATGCCCCACATTCTCTCCTGGGCAGCACCGGCCTGCTTTGCAAGCGCCTCCCAATGCGCTTGGGTCGTATAAGGAATCGCTACACGTGCGCCGCTATTGGCAAGATCGAGCGCCACAACGCTGCCGAGTGCGCCTGTTCCACCCGTTACGATTGCCACTCGATCGCGAAAGTCCATAAAAAATTATCTCCTCGGCGGAATTCCCGGTGACCGAATCATAGCAGAGGAGAGCCTGAGGCGTTGGGATGAAAACACCCGCAGTTGTTTGCACCTGACCATAAGGGAGAATCGAGCGTAGACCTGCGTCGGCTCCCGCCGATTGATGCCAATTTGACCATTACCTTTTTGACAGATCATCCCCGCGGGAATACCATGGCGAATAGAGGAGCGCCGCTTGAGTTTGTTGGGCAAGACGCTGGCACATTACGAAATCAGGGACATCCTGGGCGAAGGCGGATCGGGAGTTGTCTACCGCGGGCGGGATCTGCGGCTGGAACGTCAGGTGGCGATTAAGGTCATGGCGGACGCGTTGCGCGACGACGAGCATGCCTGGGGCCGCCTGCTGCGTGAGGCGCGCATGGCGTCGCAATTGAATCACCCGAACATCGCGGCCGTTTACGATCTGGGTGAGGAGGATGGCCGCGCCTTTATCGTGATGGAGTTCGTTGAGGGCTTGGCGCTCTCGGAGCTTATTCCCGAAGACGGCATGTCCCTGGAGCAGGTCCTGCGTTACGCCATGCAGATTTCTGAAGCGCTGGCTTACGCGCATCAGCGGGGCGTCGTTCATGGAGATTTGAAGGGTTCAAACATCATGGTAACGCCCGAAGGGAATGCCAAACTGCTTGATTTCGGCCTGGGCCGGATGATTCCGCGCGAGGGGATCGAGGAAGTTACAAGTTCGCGCCTTCCGCTTACGGACGCCGGTGCGACGGGCGGAACGCTGCCTTATCTTGCGCCGGAAGTTCTTCGCGGCAGCCCCTCAAGTATCCAAAGTGATGTTTGGGCGATGGGCGTCTTGGTGTATCAAATGGTCACCGGTGAACTTCCATTTCGCGGCGCCACACCCTTTGATTTGAGTCTGGAGATCATGGTGGGAACGCCGGAGAAACTGGAAACTATTTCCGAGCCGCTCCGATCCGCGCTGCGGCGCTGCATCGAAAAAGATCCTTCGCAGCGGCTCTCCCAACCGGAGGAAATTGCAAAAGCTTTCAGCGAAAGTTCAAACAGTATCGTGTCCGCGCCCCAGGCAATTCAAAACGCGAAAGTTGAACCGGCCGTCTCACCCTCAGCTTTCCATCGCCGGCAAGTGTGGCAGTGGACAGGTGCGGTAGCGGCAATTCTGGTTTTAGCTTTTGCGGTCATTTACTTCAGACCCCGCCACGAAATGCCTCAGAGCCTCCCTTCAGCTCCCCAGACCAATGTCGCCAAGAATCTGCAAACGGGGGATCCCCAAGCGAAGGTTTGGGTCAACACAAGTTCGGGGACTTATCATTGCTCGGGTTCAAGGTGGTACGGGAA
>JASIKV010000072.1 GCA_030049455.1 Terriglobia bacterium | reverse complement strand
CTGCGATTCTTACTGGCGCTGCTGGTTGGGAGGGGTCTGAGATTTGGCGCGGAAGCCTGGCTCGGCGCGCGCTACGGCGTGCAAGCGCAGGATTACGTGCGGCACAACCTGGCGTGGGCTTCGCTGGCGATGGTTGTGATTGTGCTGGGAATCGCCGCGCTGCGAGCATGGTGGGCAAGGCGCGCTGCAGCCGGACGATTGACCTAGTCTTTACCCGACTCACGCGGCGGAGTGAAAGAGAAGGCCTCGGAAAGGCTCGACAGGTTTTTGTCCAGCACAACTTCCAGAGTGAACCCCAGAGTTTGTGTCGAGCCGCGATTGAATCGCAGATCGGTCAGATTCACGGTGTAGTCTTCATCGTTCTGTTCCACCTGCGCCCAGGGAAAACGCGCAAAATCCAGGAAGATCTTTCCCCCTCTTGTCAACATTGCGGCCTTGAGAGGCGGGGACATCTGCGGCTTTTGGAATGTCGCGAGAGTTTCCGGCTCGCTGTTGGCATTCAGCGAATTCACGCTGACGATGTATATCGAGTCTCCGGTGTCTACAACCCCGGTCCAGGTAAAGGGATTTGTGGCATGTGGAAAGGCGCTGAATTTGCCCGGATTCTCTCCCGAATAGGTGTGACTGTCGAGAATGCTCAGTGCTCGCCGATGCGCGAAATCGCGAATCGCCCAAAGGGATATCATCCCGCAAAGGCAAAACACCGCGCCGGCGCGCCCTCGCGGCTTGCCTGCCCCTACTTCCTCGGAAACGACACGCAGCAACCAGGGTATCGCCAGGCCCGCAAAGAAGATTGCAAGCAGCAGGGGATCGATGATCGGCATGATGTCCCACGCATACCATCTTCCGCTGAACGGAAGGAAGGGGCGAACGCCGTAGCCGTTGGTGAAATCGAGCAGCAGGTGGCTTGCGGTTCCGAGAAAAGCTGCAAGCAACAGCCACCGCTCCCTGATCGGAAGATGGGGTTTTGGGGAGGTCCTTTTCCCCAGCCAGCAGACGAGCGCCCAAATCAAAACAGCCAATACGCAAATGCCGGCCAGCGAATGGGTGATTCCGCGGTGGTACTTCAGGTAACTTATACCGTCCTTCAACCCGGCGATCACATCGATGTCGGGAGCGTTCGCCGTCAGAATCAAAGTGAGCGTGGCAAAGCGCGTCTTGCGGTTCAGCCCCGCCTGGCTGATGGCAATTCCCGCGAGTGTGTGGGTCAGGTTGTCCACGGTTTCCGGCTCGATGATATCAACCGCCAGGCCCGGGCAGCGGGCCGCGGCGGGCCATCCGGTCAGGGCACCAACAAGGTTAGTGCATCCGGCACAATCTCAAATTTTGCGGGAATCGCGCCGGTCAGTTCGCCGTCGAGCTCAAAGCGAATGGTCTTTGCGTCGTCGCTGGGAGTCGAAATCACTTCCGCGCATTGGTCGAGAGTGACGCCGTTCATTCGGGTATGCTGGCGCAGCAACACGCCTATCGCATAGAGCAGGTAATGCAGCCTGCTTCGGCTCGCAAATGAGCAAACGGCGAATCGCGGATTGAAAAGCCCCGCAGTCGGCGCCATGTGCAGCCAGCCGGCGTAGAGCCGGGTGCGATGAATGACTGCAAAAGTGCCCCGGCGTTCCAAACCATCAATGCGGCTGCTGAAGCGGGGGAAGTTGTAGAGCACAAGCTGGCGGAGGGCTTCCAGAACATATCCGGTGACGCCCAGGTTGGTTTTCATCCACGGGGAAAGTTTGTAAACGATGTGCGCGTCGTATCCGATTCCCGCCACGCTGATGTAGAGGCGGCACCGGGATTCCTTTGTTGTGCCGCCCGCAGCCGGCCCCTCAGCCCATTCTTCCCACCGCGCGCGCCCCAAAGCGATGCGGCGAGGCGTCCAATGAGCAAGCTGGCGCGCGGCGCGAACCGGATTGATGGGAAGGCGCAATTCACGGGCAACGATGTTGGCAGTGCCGCCGGGAAGAATTCCCAGTGGAATGGTGCTGGGCGCCAGCCCGTTGATGACTTCGTTGATGGTCCCATCGCCGCCGCAAGCCAACACCAGGTCCGTTCCCTTGGCGACAGCAGCCTGGGCCAATTCATGCGCCATGGCGGGCCGCTCGGTGGGCGCCAGTTCGATTTCCCAGCCGGATCCACGCAACACCTCCGCGGCCTCGCGGATTTCGCGCTTCCGCCTGGCAGGGTTGCGCCCCGCGACCGGATTATAGATGAGGATACCTTTTTTCAAGGGCAGGCCAGCGGCTGCGGAAGGGGGTCACCCTTACGAGCAGGCGTGCAGTGATTTCGTTCCAATTCAGGCGGCGCGCGCCGGCAGATGCTCACTCGGACTGCATCAAAAACACTCCCGTAACCACTTTGCGCGCAATTAAGTCGCCGGTCTTCTTGTCCTGGTCCGTGTCCACCCAAACTTCATCGCCCAATTTCACAGACTTCAGGTTGCTTTCCTTGCCGTCCTGGATAAACTTGGTTTTCTTGGTGAACTTCAAAGGCTGGTCGACGCCCGCCTTGGTCTTGGTCAAAACGATCTCATCTTTGCTTACTTCCTTAACCACTCCGTAGAGATAATCCGCATACTTGCTGCCCGCATTGGGAGAAACGTGCTGAATTCCCATGGGAGTGGATTCAGGTTCCGCCGCACTGGCGCCCTTGCCGCCCTTCTGGGCGGCTTCGGGAGTTGCAAAACCGACCAACCCAATTATCAAAATCACGATGGCAATTTGCTGCTTCACCTCTACTGCTCCTCCTCGTTGATCCCTTGCTTTCATAACACTAGCAGCCGCGTCGGAGGCATGTCAAGGCATCGAGGAAAACACCCAAGTCCGTTGGGTGATCCATCGTCCCTGCCGGGTTGGCAGCCGCCGTTTGACAGCTTCGGGAATCAGCAACGGGTGGGATTGCGTGGAATCGAAATGACCCCTCACCCCAGCTCCCCTCCCCCTCTTCCCTCTCCCCGGGGAGAGGGAAGAGGGGAAAGGGGTGATTAGGTGAGGGGTCACTTTCCGGTGATGGCGGTCAGGTCGCTTTGAGGGGCCAGCCACCGAAAAAGGCTCAGGCTTTGCCGCAGGATAATTGCCGTCCAGCCATCGAGGACCTCGAGCGCAACAAGGACCATTTCGCCAGCCGCTGCCCCATTCATTGCACGCTATAATGATGGGCCTGTCGGAAAATTCCAGATCGGGGATAGAGACTTGGCCAAGAGCGTTCAAAAGGAAATCGCTGAGCTGCGGGACAAAGTCCGCTACCACGAGCACCGCTATTATGTGCTCGACGATCCGGAAATTTCGGATTTCGAATTTGACAAGCTGATGCACCGCCTGAAAG
>JASIKV010000548.1 GCA_030049455.1 Terriglobia bacterium | reverse complement strand
ACCAGCGTGCGCGCCAAGTCGTGGGAAAGGCGCTCGAGCGCGGACTTATCCTCCTCAAACAGTTGGGAGGAGGACTCGCTCACCTGGTATTCCTCGCGGAAAACGTAATTGCTGTTGGCGAACAGGATTTTGTGGGTATGCAGGTCCTGAAACTCGACGTCAGCGACCACTCGAATCTGCAGGGAAGTGGCGCGGCCAGTGTTGATGTCGAAGGTGATGGCGCGGGCGCGGACGTCCTTGATCGTGCCCTTCAACACCGCGTCGGCGTCAGGAGGATTGGGCAGAATGCGGTAATGCGTGCGCTCCAGCAGTTCGCGCGTCACGGCGGACGTCACCTGCTGCTCGATTCTGAAGGTTGAGGACGCGTTTTTAAACGCCGGGACGGCAATCGTCTTTACATCCGGAGGAATGCGCGTGGCCGTGCCGGCGACGTGGTATCCGCAGGCGGGGAGGAGCAGAAGGCAGAGGATCGTAAGCAGCAGGCAGGAAGCAGCAGGCGGCAGGCGGCCGGGGGGCGGCAGCTCAAATCTCAGGTTTTGTTGAGAGCCTACTGTGCTAGCCAATAATGACATCGGCGTTAGATTCCGAAATTCGAGTTTCCGGTTGCCAATTTCTCCTGGTGCCTCTCACGCCCGGGCCCTCTCGCGCAGGCTGGCGGCGAGTTCCACGGCGTTGGCGGCGGCAAGGTGCAGGTTATCCGCCACGGCCCAAACCCACAATCCATTGGGATGCTCGGGGTCGGTGGAAATGCTGTCTACCAGAATGTCGCTTGAACCGGTCACCTCGACTTGTGTGGGGGCGTCCAGATTGGGCCGCCGGACTTTGATGTGCTCGCCTGCCAGGGCCGCGGCGGCGGCTTCCACACCTATGGGCTCGACCGTCTCGATATAGGCGGAGACTCCCACGGAGTAAAACACCGGGACTTGGATGACCCGCAGGGCGGGGAGCGGCATGCGCCCGCCCAAGTAATGGCTCAACTGGCGGTGCAGGCGGTTTTCCAGGGCTGCCAATTCACCCGTTCCGGATTTTCCCAGGCGCGAGAGCAGATTGAACGCCAATTGCGCGCCGAAAACCTGACTGGGAATTTTCTGGAAACTGAGGATATTGACGGTCTGCCTCTGAAGCTCCTCGACGCCGCGCGAACCGGCTTCGGAGGCGGGACAGAAAACCTGCGCCACCGCGGATTTCAATGGAAACCGCGCCCCCAGCCGCAGCAGCAGGCTGCTGATGACAATGACCGCAGGGTGGGGCGAGACATGAATGCCGCCGGAGGCGAAGTGGGCTCCGGGCAGCGGGTATCGGCGATCGAGGAAGGGAATTCCGGCCAGATTTTCGGCGGGGTTTCCGGCGGAGGAGGAATCGCCGGCATCTCCTAATCCCTCGCCGAACACGTCAATCACCAGGCACTTGGCCGTGGCTCCTTGCGCGCGCCAGGACTTCAGGAAGGCCGGCAGCTCACGCAGGCGGGTGGCAAGGAATGCGAAATCCAACTCACCTTCGTCAATCTGATGGTCTTCGACAATTCCGGAGGAGGCTGCGTTCAAATCGATAATGGGAAGCTCGGGCTCGGCTTCGTCCGCCTCAAAGGTCAGAAGGCGCGAGACGGGGAACTTGCCCTGCTCAAGAATCGCCACCAGTTCTTTGCCAAGCAAGGATGAGGCTCCCACTACCGCCACCCGGTAGCCTTCTTTTGGGGGTTTCATGCTGCGTGGACCTCTTCGGGAGTAGGGGGGTGGGGTCGAATTCGCGAGGTGATTCTCAAAACGATGCCGGAAATCGCGTAGGTGACGGCCAGGGTGAGCAGGACGGGCTCCGAATAGATCCAGATGCCTCCCACCACCAGGCCGATGAAAATGATCGCCAGGTACGACCGGCGTTTGCGAAGGTCAAGCGTCTTGAAGCTGAAGTAGCGCATGCGGCTGACCATCAGGAAACCCAGCACCCCCACAATCACCAGCCAGGCGGCGGAGAACTCCCAAGTGCTGAGGGGCTGCTTGTAAAAGTGAACGACCGCGGCCACGAATCCTGCGGCGGCGGGAATGGGCATGCCCACAAAGAATCGGCGGTCGGACGAGGGCTTGACAGTATCGATGTTGAAGCGCGCCAGGCGCGCCGCGCCGCAAATTACAAACCCGAAAGTCACCAGCCAGGGGATGTTGTGAATAATCTGAGCAGCGCCGGGCATTTCCACGATGGCGCTCATTCCCCAGACGTACGCGAGGACGGCTGGAGCCAGACCAAAGGTAATAACGTCGGCGAGGGAGTCGAGTTCGCGCCCGAAGGCAGAGGCGGTATTGGTCAATCGCGCGATGCGGCCGTCAAGTCCGTCGGCAACGATGGCCCAGCCGATGGCTCGCGCCGCATTGTCAAGCGCCATCGACGCCTGAGCCAGGTGCGGGGAAGCGTCCGGAGGCACGCCGGGCAGGGGGTTGGACAGCGCAAGAAACTGCCCGGCCTTCTGAGTGGCCAGGATGGCGTAGTAACCGCACACCAGCGTGCCGACGGTGAAAAGGCTGGGGAGAACATACATGCCGCGACGCACGCCGCGGCGCTCAACTGGCGGCTGTTGTTCCAAGGATGCTGCTCCCGGCCCGCACGCGGTCTCCAACTTTCACGCGCCACTCGGCCGAAGGGGCCACCAGCACATCGACTCGCGAGCCGAATTTGATCAAACCCACCCGCTCGCCGCGCGCCAGCGAATCGCCCACGCGCTTCCAGAATACGATACGCCGGGCCAACACGCCAGCGATTTGCTTGACCACGATGACGCCCTGTTCGCCCTCGACGGTGAAGATGTTTTGCTCATTTTCGACGGATGCCAAATCCTGCGAGGCGACCCGGAACGCGCCTTTCTTATATTGGATGGAGGTGATGCGCCCGGCGATGGGCGTACGATTCACGTGCACGTCGAGGGGCGACATGAAGATGCTCAGGCGGCGAACCGGGCGGCCCTCATAGTCCTCTTCGACAAGCTGAACAACCTGACCGTCCGCGGGAGAGATAATCGCCTGGGGCTCAGAAGGAATCGCTCGTTCAGGGTCACGAAAAAAGTTGAGAACCAGAAAGGAGAGAATGGCGAAGAATATGGCCGTGGTTAAGAGAAAAATGCTGCGGTGGTGGTACCACGCGCCCACCAATCCGCCTGCGATCAAAACCAGAGGCAAACCGTACCCGTAGCCGTCCTTGACCATGAACCTCGATGCTCCGACCCGGAACTGGCTAGAGATATACGGATGCGAGTGAGGGGTTTTGTGCTGCGAGCGGGATGGATTTTTCTTACACTCCCGCCGCGCCTCCCGCCTGGTCAAACCGCCTGCCCCGATTTTTCCGCTCAAGCCAATTTCGTGTTGGCTAGTGCACGGCTTGAGCCTGCCGCACCAGACTTTCCATCTGGTCTTTTGCCCGCAGCTTCAGCTTTTTCAGGCGCACCTCTTCCGCCTGCTCGTCATCGCTAAGATGCGGTTTGGCGGAAAGCTCATTAAGCTGGGTTTTGTAGCGGGCGTGTTCTTCGCGGAGTCGCCGATACTCGTCATTCCCGGCCATCAGTTGCTCCCGGACGGCCTCGGTAGGAGTGCTCATGGGCGAGTCACCTCCAGGTCGGTTAAATTCGATGCAGGCTAAGGCTAGCACTGCGCACATACGCGGTCAAGCCGCAAAGAAGTAAACGGAAGTACCATTACCCTTCGGAGTGCGGGAGCAGCAGCTCCCGCTTTTGCTGCCATTCTATACAGCAAGTTATCACAGGACGGAAGAAGGCGGGAGCTGCTGGTCCCGCACTCCAAAGGACAACCCGCTACCGCGGCGTCACTTCGTATCGCGCCACCATTCCGGCCAGCATGTGGTCGCTGATGTGGCAATGATAGAGCCAGATGCCGGGGGCGTCCGGCACCATGTCGGCCGTAATCATCTGGGCGGGAGCGATATTCAGGACGTCGGTGCGTTGCCCGGCTACCAGCACGGTATTCCCATGCCAATGCGGCGTGTGGGCGTTGTTGAAATCGCCGAGCGCCGCGACGTGCCAGTGCACCCGCTCGCCCTGCCGCATCGTCATCATCGGCATGTTTCCGAAAATATAAGGGATGCCCCATGGCTTCATCGCGGCCGGAGGGTGCATAATCCCAGTTCACTTCGTCTGCGGCGACGTAATAGGTGCGAGTCCTCCCGCCAGCAGCCTGGACCG
>JASIKV010000547.1 GCA_030049455.1 Terriglobia bacterium | reverse complement strand
GTTCTGGCCGGCGGCGCCTATGTTTTCCTGAGGCAGAAACCCCTGAGCGGACCTAGTGTTGAGGAGACTCGACTGGAAGCCGCTGCCCAGGCCTTGCAGGAAACGGGCGACCTTGATGCTGCCCTGGGCAAGTGGCAGGAGTTGGCTGCCAGGAATGGGGTCCTGAAAGACGAGGCTGACCGGCAGATCGCCCTGATAGGTAACAAGCTGCAGCAGGAGAAGGATCTTTATTCCCAGGCCAGAGCTGCAGAAGACCAGAAGCATTGGGATGAGGCCATCGCCCTCTACCAGAAAGTGGCTGCCATGAATGGTCCCCTGCGGCTTCAGGCCGTCAGCGCCATTTCCATCGACATGCAACTGCAGCGCGGCGTCAACATCTCGCAAATCGAAGAGCAGGAGTTTCAACAGGCCGAAGACGCCATGAAGAGGAATGAATACGCCGTGGCTCGCGGCCTTTATCAGATTGTCCTTAATTTGCATGTTCCTAATTCCGCGCTGGCGCCGAAGGCTCAGGCGGCGGTCGATCAAATTAATCAGACAATTAAATACAAGGCGGAGTTCGACGCCGCGGAGAAGGCGGAGAATTCCGGCGACCTTCAGGGGGCGCTGGCGCAATTCCAGAAAATCGCAGCCACTCCGGGACCCTATCGCGACCAGGCGCAGGAACGGATTCCCAAACTCAATCAAATGATTAATGACCAGGCCGCCAAGCAGGCGTTCAACGCCGCCCTCCAGACGGAGAAGAATGGCGACTTGAACGGCGCGCTGGCCCAATTCAAGGCCATCGCCGCCCAACCCGGTAGTTTCGCCCAGGACGCCCAGAACCATATTCAACAAATCACCGATAAGCAGAATTTTGATGCCGCGGTAAGCCAGGAAAACGCCGGAGACCTGAACGGCGCCCTCGCGCAATTCAAGATCCTGGCTGGAAGGTCCGGCCCCCTTACGCAGGATGCGCAAATTCACGTTCAACAAATCACCGACCGACAAAATGCCATGGCCGCAAAGCAGCAAATGGATACCGCTAGGGCGCAATTTGACGCTGCCGACCACCTGCAATCTTCCGGCGACCTGAAGGGCGCGCTGGCTCAGTTCAAGTCGATCGCCGAGGGTTCCGGCCCCCTGAAAGCGCAGGCTCAGGACCGCGTCACGCAGGTGCAAGCTCAGATGGCTGAGGCCAATAAGCCCAAGCCCGAGCCTCCCAAGCCCGCAGCGGCAAGCGCGCCGGGCCCCACAGCCAACCCCTCCGGCCCCTCTCCGACCGCTAGCGCCTCTAAGAATCCTGTGGTCACGGTCATGGTCGACCCCAGTGAGCCCTGGACGCGCGCCGTCCAAAAGGGCATGCTCTACCCGAACTCCGCCGTGGACGGCGGGCTTAAAGCCATCAATACTCCGCTGGCCGCCATTCCCGGCGTGGCGCCCGGCAGCACGGTGATGATCACAGTCAATATTGATGAGGCCGGAAACGTAACCCCCGGCCGCGTTATCAACGGACCGCCCGCCCTGGGCAAGCAGGTTTCCGATGTCGTACGCTCCTGGAAATTCAATCCCCCCACCGTTCAGGAAAAGCCCGTAAAAACCAGCGTAGCCGTGAAGGTCACCTTCTAGAGAAGCGCCTTCAAGGTCAGCCGATTGAGCCATCGGGCTCAACACTAGCCGCTCCGGAACAACACCTTCGGGTGACAGAATTCCCCATTCTGTAAGCCAGCGTCTTTGGGGGATATCGCGTAGAAAATCCGACGGGCGATTGCGTGCGCCGCCCAGGCCGGGTTGGGGTAAAGTTAGGCGGGAATTATCGTATTCAGGAGTGGGATTATGCCGTTGGACTGCTTAGCGGAGACTCGCGGGCAAGGTTTCTCCACAAAGCGAAACGGTTTTGGATTCCAGACCAAATCTGTTGTGCGTAGTATTCTCTTTCCACTATTATTACGAGAGTCGAACAAAATCGCTTGATGGGAGTAAAGGGCTGAGTAAAGGGATTTATCTCAGGCAGTCCAGAGGTGCGCGATTCTGGAATCGGGCGCAGGACCAGAATAATTTGGATTGAAAGATACGGAAGCTCGGCAAGTTGCGTGCGCGGTGAAGTGTTGATCTGGGCGTGTTCCGGGTCCAGATTCCGCATGGTCCTTTGTGACCGGGAGGAAAAACATGTTGCGGGAGCAATGGGAGACCTTCAAGCGGGCGGCGCGCCGCGAAAAGATGGAAAAGATTCCCATGGCGCTGATCGTCGATAGCCCATGGATTCCGGGGTATCTCGGAATCAGCCACATGGACTATTTCCTCGATCCCGAGTTGTGGTTCCAATCGAATCTGAAGATTATGCGGGAGTTCCCGGACATCATCTTCATTCCCTCCTGGTGGATGGAATACGGGATGGCGGCGGAGCCTTCCGTGCTGGGCGCCAAGATCAAGTTTTGGCCCGACAATACGCCCAGCGAGTACCACACCCTCTATCACCTGGACGATATCGACAACTTCCCCGAGTACGAAGTCGAGGCGGACGCCTTTGCCGGCCTCACGCTGCACCGCATCAAGATGGTGCGCCAGCGGATCCTCGATGCCGGTTACATCCTACCCATGGTCACCTCGCGCGGGCCGCTCTGCACCGCCGGGTTCGTGCGCGGGACCACGCACTTTATGATCGATCTGGTGGAAAACCCCAAGGGTGCGCACCGGCTGATCGATCTGTGCACGCGCGTCATCATCGACTGGCTTAAGGCTCAGCAGAAGGTGATGGGCGATTCGGTCGAAAGCATCTTTATCCTCGATGACATCGTCGGGTTCATCAACGAGGAGCACTACCTCGAATACGCGCATCCATACTTGAAGCGCATCTGCGACGCCTTCCCCAAAGATTGGGTCAAGGTTTATCACAATGACGCAGAAGTCAACGCCTGCCTGGACCATCTTCCCGACACTGGATTCAACGTACTCAACTGGGGCAAGCAGAGGCACATCACGGAAGTGAAGAGGCGCGTGGGCGACCGCATGTGCCTGATGGGCAATGTGAATCCGCTGGAGATCGGCGTGCGCGGCACCCCGGATGAAGTGAAGGATGAAACGCTGGAAGTGCTGGAGGGCTCAGGCGGCGAAGGAATCATCCTCTCGGTCGGCGGCGGCACCAGTCCCGGAATGCCGCGCGAAAACATTCTGGCGATGCTGGAGGCGCTGAACGAATTCAACGCGAAGCGCGCCGCCGGCGCGGCTTCCGGCGCTCGTTGAAGGGTGGAATCCATGCCCGACTATGCCTTGATGAACCAACATCTCTATGAAGGAAACGCCGCCGAAGTGGAACGGCTGACGAAAGAAGCGCTCGCCGAAGGCCGCCCCGTGCAGGA
>JASIKV010000071.1 GCA_030049455.1 Terriglobia bacterium | reverse complement strand
CTACAATATTCTGCTGGCACGTGGACCGCGCTTCCGCGTGCCGGCGGAGATGGTCCGCGACATCGCGCTTGATGAAAGCGGCTTGCTGAATCCCAAAATCGGCGGCCCAAGTGTTTTCCCCTATCAGCCCGCAGGCATATGGGACATCCCGTACAATCGCGACACATGGGAGGTGAACAAGTCCGATAATCGTTATCGCCGCTCTCTTTACACTTTCATCCGGCGGACTTCACCTTATCCGAGTTGGACAACATTCGACGCTCCCACGCGCGAGTTTTGCACGGTGCGGCGCGTGCGAACCAATACACCACTCCAGGCCCTGACCACTCTCAACGATCCTGCGTTTTTTGAAGCGGCGCAGGCGCTGGGCCGGGAGATTCTGCACGCTGGCGGTTCGGATGCCACGGGGCGCGCCACTTACGGATTCCGTCTCTGCCTCACGCGGCGCCCCACCGCGCCGGAGCTGAATCGAATTCTTGCCTACTATCGCGCCGAAGTGGCTCACTTCCAGGACGACTCGAAGGATGCCGGCCTGGTTGCGAAGGGTTACACCGGACCGAGCGCAAACCTGCCCGAAGCAGCGGCGTGGACAATGGTTTCAAACGTACTGCTCAACCTGGACGAGGCCATAACCAAGGAATAATCCATGAGCGACAATCTTCCGCAATTCCGCGACGAACAGATCAAGGCCCTTACCCGGCGGTATTTCTTCAAACACGCCGCGATCGGCGTCGGCTCGACCGCGCTTTCCCTTCTCCTGAATCGCGACCTTTTTGCCGCGGCGGGAATGCCTGCGCCGTTGCCGAATCCTCTTGCGCCGAAACCCAGCATGTTCCCCGCCAAGGCCAAGAGCATCATTTACCTCTTCATGGCCGGAGCGCCGTCGCATCTGGACTTGCTCGATTACAAGCCCAAGTTGCAACAATACAACGGCCAATTGATCCCCGATGAATTCATGAAGGGCCAGCGCTTCGCCTTCATCAAGGGCGTGCCACGGCTTCTCGGATCACCTTACAAATTCCCCAGGAGCGGAAAATGCGGCGCGGAAATCTCCGAAATCCTCCCCCATCTTCAGGGAATCGCGGACGATATCACCATCGTGAAATCGCTCAGCACCACGCAGTTCAATCATGCTCCCGCTCAGATTTACATGAACTGCGGCTTTCAACTCATCGGCCGGCCGAGCATGGGCTCATGGCTGACTTACGGCCTGGGCAGTGAGTGCGCCGATCTGCCCGGCTTTGTCGTTCTGCTTTCAGGCGAGAATCAGCCGGATGGAGGAAAGTCCTGCTGGGGAAGCGGATTCCTTCCCACGGTGTATCAAGGCGTCGAGTTCCGCTCGCAGGGTGATCCCGTCCTTTACCTCACCAACCCCGAGGGCGTCTCCGCCGAGCAACGCCGTGAGTCACTGGACGTTCTCAAAGATCTGAATACCATGAATTTAAAGACCGCCAACGATCCTGAAATCTCCACGCGCATCAATTCCTACGAAATGGCGTACCGAATGCAAACCAGCGTCCCTGAGCTGGCGGATATTTCCAAGGAGCCCGAGCACATCCAAAAGATGTATGGAACGGAGCCCGGCAAGAAATCCTTCGCTAACAACTGCCTGCTGGCACGTCGGCTGGTGGAGCGCGGCGTGCGATTTGTGCAGCTTTATCACCGTGGATGGGACACGCACGGAACTTCCGCGAACGGCGACATTGTGCATCGTCTGCCGAAATTGTGCGAGGAGACCGACCAAGCTGCCGCAGCCCTCGTGAATGATCTGAAGCAACGCGGCCTTCTCGATTCCACGCTGGTTGTCTGGGGCGGCGAGTTCGGGCGCACGCCCATGAACGAAGCCCGCAATCAGTCGAAATTTCTCGGGCGCGATCATCACCCGCGAGCATTCTCCATGTGGCTTGCCGGCGGAGGAATCAAACCCGGCATGACGATCGGGCAGACAGATGACCTGGGTTACAACGTGGTTGAGGATCCGATCGACATACATGACTTGCATGCCACCATCCTCTATCTGATGGGAATTGACCACACCAAGCTCACTTTTAAGTTTCAGGGACGCGACTTCCGGCTTACCGACATTTCTGGAAACGTCGTCAAGAAGCTTCTCGCCTAGCAAGAGTATCCAGACTGTAAGAGTCCGTGTGACCCCCCGCCCGCTCTTGTCCGCGGATGCGGGGGTATAATTGCCGGCAATCGCATCCTGTCGATCGGGAGGAAACTGGTGACCGTCCATTCTGCATGTCGTCTTTTGATTTTCTTAAGCTCGGCTCTCATTGCTACCTCGCCAGTTCTCGCACAGGAGACCCTGCCCTCAGCCATGCGCACCAAACTCGAGACGCAACTGGCCACGGTTGCGGAACATTTGGACGGCGTGATGGGTTACGCGATCAAGGACCTGGCAACCGGTGAATCGTTTACACGAATGCCTGACACGGTTTTCCCTCAGGCCAGCTCCATTAAACTGACCATCCTGTTGGAGCTGTTGCGCCAGGCTCAGGAAGGCAAATTGTCATTGAGTGAAAAACACATTCTGGTTCGCAGCGAGATGACCCGAAATGATTCCGAGGCCATTCTCAACAAATTGGGGGATGGAACTGTCAGCATGTCGTTGCGCGACCTGGCCACTTTCATGGTGGTGCTGAGCGACAACACGGCGGCGAACATTTTGATCGACCGGCTGGGGATGGAGAATATCAACTCGGGGATCAATCATCTGGGACTGAGAGAAACCAAGCTGCGCCGCCGCATGATCGACCTTGAGGCAGCGCGAAAAGGAAACGAAAATGTCTCCACTCCACGCGAAATGCTGACACTTTTGGAAAGCGTCCGCGACCACAAGGCCCTGGACGATGAGCACAGCAAGGAATACTTCGAAATCCTCCGCCTGCCGAAGGAAAGCGAATTTCACAGAGCTCTTCCCGATGACGCAGTCATTGCCGACAAACCCGGTTCGCTGGAGGGGGTCCGGTGCGACACCGGATTGATCGACCTGCCGAGCCATCCTTTCATTATCTCAGTCATGACCACATACCTGAAGCATGACAGCGAGGGCGACCAGGCCGTGGAAGACGTTGCCCGGCTGGCATACGACTACTTCAGCCGCTTGAGCCGCTCAAGCCCTTACGGGCGCGTGATTTCATATCAATAATCCAGCGACGCCTTGATAAATCCGCATGGATGCGACGATAATAAAAAGAACGGGAGAACACGTTCCATGAGCGTTTTGAATTATCTGAAAAGAATCAACCGGAGGCACTGGTTCATTTGCCACGCCTGCATGATGCACAACAATCATGATACGCTGAATGCGCTCTTCTTTGAGAGCGGGCCCGGCGAGGACTTCATGGGCCGCGCCATGTACCCCTGCCCGCGATGTTCAAGCACCAATACCCGGTCGTTTGAGCAACTCAAGCAGGAGGGATCCGACCAAGCGCTTTTCGGGCTGGAACGAATTGTCCGGCAACACCCCCGCAGCATTTTCGAGAAAAAACCCGCCAAAACTGTGAAGACTTAGGCCCTCTGCCTGTCCGCTGCCTCTCGAAGATTACGCGGTTGTCACAACCGTCGCAGCAGTGCTTCGCCAACGGCTTGCTGCTCAACGTCATCGAGCTTGGCGCCGCGAGCCGTCAGGTAAAACACATCGATGGCGCGCTGCCCTTCTGTGTCGATCAACGCCACTTCAATATTGCAGCCCTGCTCCGCCAGCACGGAGCTGACGTCATAGAGCAAGCCGGGCCGGTCCTGTGCGACGAGCTCGAGAAGCGTACTGTGGGATGAGCTCTCACCGTCAAACCTTACCCGCGCGGCGATTTCCATCTTGGGCCGTGACTCTGTGTCTGCGCGGGATCTGCCGCTCATGAGTTTTTCCAGTTGCAACGCTCCCCCAAGAACATCTTTCAAGTTGCTTTTGAGGCGATCCCTTTCCGAAGGGTTCAGTTCAAGCGTGCGATGGAGGTCGGCGAACTTGAAGGTGTCGAGAATTACCCCGGCGGCGTTGGCAAATGCTTCGCCCTTGACAATGCTCATTCCCCACGCGGCAAGGGTGCCGGTAATGGAAGCGAAAAGATAAGGGCGGTCCGCAGTGACGACGACCAATTCAAAGTGGTCGCTACGGGCTTCGAGGTCCATGGCAATGGGTTCCGTGCCCAGGCGACGCGCAAGTTCAAAATGCCTGCCGATTTGTGCCGCCGTGTGCGTCACCGTATAGCGCCGGGGAAATCCCTCGAGAAACGCGCGCAGGTCATCTCCGCTCGCGGGCGGTTGGAGCGCCCGCAGGATCTGTTCGAACTCCGCTGAGGGCGCACCAGCGACCTTCACCCTCTCGTCATCCACGCTCCGCGTCAGAAGGTTGGCTGTCGCGGCATAGAGCTGCCAGAGCAACTCCGCCTTCCACGGCGTCAATGCCTCGGGATTGACCGCGCGAATGTCGGCGTAGGTAAGCAGGCAGAGCATCTTCAGCCGCTCGGTCGTCCCCACGACCTTGGCGAAGTCGCGCACTGTCTCCGGGTCAAAGACATCGCGGCGTTGCGATGCGGCGGACATTTCCAGGTGTCTGGCGATTAGAAATTCAATGGTCTTCCAATCTGCTTCGGAAAGTCCCAGGCGCGCCTGAATACCTTCAAGGGCCCGCAGGCTTCCGTAAATGTGATCGCCCAGTTCGGGCATCCCTTTTCCGACGTCGTGAAAGAGGAGAGTGAAATACAAGAGCTCAGGCTGCTCGATTTCCGACAGAATCTCGCCAAATTTCTTTGTCCACACTTTCAAGGAGGCAGTCCCCTGGGAGTCTCCCGTTTGCGGCTTTTCCCGGAGAAGTTGGTGCAGGTTTTCGAGCGTCATGAAGGAGTGCTCATCTACCGTATACCGATGGTAGAAATCGCGGACCACGAGAGAATCGATTGCGTGGAACTCGGGAAACAGCCGCGTGAGCACACCCAGCCTGTGCATTTGGCGGAGCGCCTCCGCAGCGTAAGGAAGAGTCAGGATTCGCCGGAAATGCTGCCAAAGCTGCGGTGGATTTAATACCCTGTCACGGGATAGAGAAAGCTCAGTCTCCACCTGCTTTTCGGTTTCGCGACTGATGGGCAGACCGTGCCGCGCCGCCATTTCAAACAGGCGCAAAACCAGCAACGGGTCCTCCGCAAAAGCCTTGGGGCGCCGGGCATAAATACGGCCCCGAATAACGGAAAAGTCAGCATTGGATAAGCGTGATCGCCAGTCCTGATACAGGGCAAACAGTCCAGAGCGCGAGGGCGCGGATTCATCCACCAGATCGGAGGTCAATTGCTGGATCTTGCGCGCCTGACGAAAATAAATCCGCATCCAATCCGCCGGATCAAGTTTTTCATTCGGCCCCACGCCCACACCCCGCGCAGCCGCTTTCGCCTGGGCATCGTAACTCAATTGATTGTCGTCTCTCCCATAATAGTAGTGAAGGAAGCAGCGCGCGTCGGCCAGGAATGCAAATGCCCGCAGCGCCGCAGCGCGGTCGCGTTCCGGCCACAGATCATCGGGGGGCTTCCATTCACCGCTTTTCTCCAGTTCCTCGATTCTCGCCAGCCAGCGGCAAACGTGAAAATCCCGCAGGCAGCCCGGCGCATCTTTAAGGTTTGGCTCCAAATGAAAAATTGTGTTCCCGTATTTCGCATGGCGCTGGCCCATCAGGTCGATTAAATTTCGCACGAGTTCCTGTTTGTCCCTCGCAACCATGCGTGGGATGACCGAGGTGCGCAGCCGGGTATAGATGTCCGCATCGCCGGCCAGATATCGCACATCGAGCAAGGAAACGTTGAACTCCAGGTTGTCGCGATAAAGGCGGCCGCACTCCGCTAGGGTGCGACTGCTGCTGCCCACCTTCATTCGCAGGTCCCATAGCATTCGCAGCAGCGCCGCGAAGGCATCACGAATCTTCGGCGAAACATTGGATTCCTCGGACAAAAAAAGCAGGTCAATGTCCGAGCGGGGGAAAAGCTCCCGGCGGCCATATCCGCCGAGCGCTAGCAGACAGATTTGCCGGGGCGATTGAGGATCCGGGGAGATCAAATCTTGAAAGAGCCTGACCACCAGAGCATCAACCAGGTCCGACCGGGCGGCCAGCGCCGCCAACCCTGAATTTGTGGCCTCAAACGTCTTTTGAATTTGATTTGAGTGGGCGAGGTAAAAATCCGTTAAATCGCGGAGGCTAAGCGGTTCAGAACCTGCGATTGGGGGCAATGACATGGAAGATGATACGTCGCCGCTCCACGCGCCACAGTTTTCAAGATTAAGCCAAAGTCAGGGCAGTGACGTTTTACCCCTTATCCTTTACTCTTGACCCTTCACAGCGCCGCATCACCACGATCTTCATTGCGAATGCGGATGGCTTCATCAATATTGGTGACAAAAATCTTGCCATCGCCGATTTTGCCGGTCCTGGCGGCCCGCAGAATGGCCTGCACGGCAGGCGTAGCGCGGTCGTCGGAAACCACCATTTCAACTTTGATCTTGGGCAGAAGGTCCACGGTATACTCGCTTCCCCTGTAGACTTCGGTGTGACCTTTCTGCCGCCCGTGCCCGCGAACTTCCGAGACCGTCATGCCTTCCACCCCGATTTCCTGGAGCGCGCTTTTCACGGCATCGAATCGTGAAGGCTGCACGATGGCTTCTATTTTTTTCATGCGAGTTGTCCTTTGTGGAGTGAGCGGGCGCCGCAGGTCACCAGCCATGCGCAATGGATTCATTGCGGGCTTCCATCGCCTCTCCAGCGCCAGCGATGTTCAATCCTATTGTGCTTCAAGATTGTATCCTTCTTCCCCGTGCTGGGACAAATCCAAGCCCTGGATTTCCTGCTCCTCAGTAACTCGCAAACCCACCAGAACATCGACCACTTTGAGAATTATGAGCGTTCCCACGATTCCCAAGACCCAGGCGATGGCAGCGCCCGCAAGCTGATTTAATATTTGGCCCGGGCGGCCGTCGATCAGGCCCACTGCGGTGGCCACTCCGTGGGCATCCTTGAAAACAGGATTAATGGCCTTCGCTGCGAAAACGCCGGTCAGGATCGCGCCCAGCGTTCCTCCCGCCCCGTGGACGCCGAAGACATCCAGGGAATCATCATACCCGAACTTGCTTTTCACCCGCGTAACCATTTGGTAGCAAACCGGCCCGGCAATGGCCCCAATCGCCAGCGCGGACATCGGCCCCACAAACCCCGCCGCGGGAGTGATGGCCACAAGTCCCGCCACGGCGCCGGAAATCGCTCCCAGCACGCTCGCCTTGCCGCTGCGAATCCACTCCGCCGTGGCCCAGCCGAGCGAGGCAGCGGCGGCGGCGAAGTGCGTGGCAACAAAAGCGCTGGTGGCCAGGCTTCCGGCCGCCAAGGCGCTTCCGGCATTGAAACCGAACCAACCCACCCACAGGAGGCAGGCGCCAATCACGCTTAACACCACGCTGTGGGGAGGCATGGGCTCTTTAGGAAATCCCACCCGCTTACCCAGGTACAACGCGCAGACAAGCGCGGAAATTCCCGACGTCACATGCACCACCGTGCCGCCGGCAAAATCCAATGTCGGGATCGCCCCCGCCGTGGCGTTCAGCAGACCATCCTTCCCCCAAACCATGTGCGCCATGGGATCGTAAACGATGATCGTCCACAGCACCATGAAGAGAAGCATTGCCTTGAACTTCATCCGCTCGGCGAACGCGCCCGTAATCAAGGCGGGAGTAATGATGGCGAACATGAGCTGGTAAACCATGAAAGTTTGCTGCGGAATCGTGGCCGCATAATCGGGATCGGGAGCGGCTCCCACGCCATGGAGGAAAAGGTAATCGAAGTTGCCAAGGAAACGGCTCCCCGCGTGAAAGACCAGGCTGTAACCGAACAGCGCCCAAAGGACGGTGACCACTCCCATCAGGATGAAGCTCTGCATCATAGTGGCCAATACGTTCTTTTTCCGCACCAAGCCGCCGTAGAACAGCGCCAAGCCCGGTCCCGTCATCATCAGGACCAGCGCGGCGCACGCCAGCATCCATGCGTTGTCTCCGGCCATGCGAGCGTCAGCCGCCTGCTGTTCAAGCGCATTCATTCGCGACTGGAGATCCGTGGACGACGATGCCCCGGCAGCAGGCTCCGGTGCAGCCGCTGAGGGTGTCTGGGCGAATCCTGCGGGAGCCAGCAAAGCGCAGACCACCCCCCATCCCATCAATATTCGTAGAGCTCTCTTTCGCATTTTAATTCCTCCATCTTTTGATGGCGCCCTAGGAGGGCCGCGAACGAATCCCGCCTTCGGTTTAGCGCGCTGCCGAAGCGCCTCGGAGCGGACAACCCGGAGTTCATTTGCCCTCTGCTGGAATTCGCCGCTTCAACTCATCGAAAAAGTTGAGCAGCATAGTGACGTGAACAGACCCTTTCTCCCCGTCCGCTTCTTGCGCAGGAATCAAAACCACAAATCGCCTGCCATCCGGGGGCAAATCAATGTTTGAGCTCCCCATGTAGAAAAGCTGCTTGTCGCACCACGCGCGCGGTTTGCCGGGCATGAAGGAATCGCCTTGCACGGTATAGTCCACCACCATGATGCGGCCTTCCAGGGTCTCGTAAAACAGCTCGCGGCCATCATTTGACCATAGAGGGTAGACCCCGCCGCCTGAGGAAATCTGCCATTTGCCTCGGCTCGCGTCCGGAAAGGGCTGCACATAGATTTCCTCGCTTCCCGATTCGACCGATCGGTAAGCGATCTAGCGGCCGTCGGGTGAAAATCGCGGGACGCGCTTGTCCCAAGGCGTTTGCAGATACAGCTCGGGCTTGCCCGGCTTGGGATGATCTGGGTCGGTAAGGTCTAACGGCAGCGTCCAAAGATCGTATGCGGTGGCGCCATGCTGAAAGTACGCGAGTCGCCGCCCATCGGGAGACATCGACCACGGAACGAGGTTATTCGTGCTCTCCAAAAGGGGCTGGGGTTGTCCTGCACCGTCACTTCGCATCCAATAAAGCTTGAAATCGTTCGCGACGGACTGGAGGGCCAGGTGTTTGCCGTCGGGCGCCCACACCGGCACCTGCCCATTTCCCATGTTTGTCAGGCGGGTCGTCGTGTCGCGTTCGAAATCGTGGATGTAGGCGTCTTGACTGAATATATCGGTGCGCGCATCCAGTTCCTCTCCCCGAGCCTGCTCGGGCGACATGTAATCCACCGTCCCCATCGCCACGCCGGTGTGGGTGAGAGACGGCTTTCCGTCATGCGTTGGGCCATCGTTGCCGGCATTAGACTGCGTCAACTTCGCCAGGCCAAAATCCAGAATCTTGGGCTGAAGCGTTCCGCCGCGCGCGCCGATGAAAATATTTGCGGGCTTGATGTCGCGATGGACGATACCCTTTTGATGCGCAGCATCCAGTGCATCGGCAATTTGGATCGAGAGGTCAAGCAGCACGTCCATTTGCAGCGGCGATGTCCCCATTGCAGCCAGCCGCTCTTTCAGGGTCTGTCCTTCCGGCAACTCCATGGCGATGAATGGCTGGCCTTCGTGTTCGCCGACGTCATAAATCGTCCAGATGTTTGGATGATTCAGGGCAGAAGCGGCGCGCGCCTCTCGTTGAAAGCGTTGGAGAGCCACAGGGTCGGGTGCGGATGAGCCTGTGGGCGAGTTCTGAGGAGCTGATTCCGGACTCCTGATGAATTTCAGCGCCACAGCCCGGCCCAGGCGCGTGTCCTGAGCCTTGTAGACCACGCCCATTCCTCCGCCGCCGAGTTCCTCAATGATGCGGTAATGCGAAATAGTGCGACCGATCAGGGCATCGGCGCTCGCGGGGCTCTCAGGCAGCTCTTGGTCACGAGCCAAAGTTCGGGGCGCCACGTCGATTGCTGGCAAATCCATAAAACTTCCTGTAGCCTCGTGCTGCGCCAGCAGCGACTCCAACTCGCGGCGCAGCGATTCGTCTCCGGCACAGGCATTCATGAGAAACCGTTCGCGCTCGCCGGCCGGGCGCTCCCGCGCGGCGTGGTACAGCTTCTCGACCTTCAGCCAGCGTTCGCGATCCACGCCTGTCTCCCTACTTCATGTGCAGAAGATAGATGTTCCCCGTCGTCTCGGTGTATTCGTAGGCGATCTGATCGCCGCGGGGGGACCAGCTGGGGTAGCGGACGTAAATGTTGGTCTTGGTGTAACGGGTAATCTGTTTTTCGGATTTGTCGAGACGCGACACCCAATAGAGATTCCAAAGGCCGTCGCGCTGGCCGGCAAAGAGAACCTTATCTCCATCGGGCGACCAATCGTTCGGCCAGCTTTGCCCGGGATCGGAGGTAAGTTCAGTAACGGCTCCCCCGCCACTGGGGATGACACCGATCTGCGTACTGCTTCCCCGCTTAACCTCGAGGGCAAGATATTTCCCGTCGTGCGACCAGCAAGGGTACGCCATCATTTCTTTATCGAATGTCAATTGCCTGGCCGAGCCATTTTCCACGGGAGCCGTCCAGGTATTGAAGACTCCTCCTTGTCCGACGTGGTAGGCGATTTCCGTTCCATCCGGCGAGAGAGTTACCCCCACCCCCCCAAGAGTTACCCCCAGCCCGCCATCGATATATCGCAAGCGCTCGGTCCTACCCGATTCCACGTTCACGGACGTCAGCAATAGGTTCTGGTCCTGTGAGATGACCAAGGCAAGCCGGCGGGAGTCGGGAAACCAGCTTGACTCTACCCCCCCTTGACTTAAAACAAGCCTGGAGTCCTTGCCGTCGGCGTCCATCACCCAAACCGAGCCTCTGGAGCCCGTTTGGCCGACCCCGTAGGACAGTTTTTTTCCATCGGGCGAAAACCGCGGAAAGTATTTGCGCAAGTGGGTGTCGTGCGTCAAAAGCTCGGGGGGTTCGACGGCCTGGTTCCCGGCGGTGGAATAGCGGATCGACCAGATATTACTGGTGGCCGATAAGGCGGAATAGGCGAAGAAGTTGCCGTCGGCAGAGAAATTCAAATGTTTGTATAACATATCGCCCGTCGTCTTGATTCTCTCCGGCTGGCCCTGGGGATCGCCGCGGGCTGAAAGGGACAATCGAAATAATCCCCAGCCCCTTGCACCCCCAGCGGAGAAATAGAGGGCCCTTCCGCTCGGAAGGAAAACCGGATCAAACGCCCAATTCGTATTGGTCTGGGCGAGGCGCTGCGGGTCGCCGCCCTTGGCCGGCACGCTCCAGATTTCCGACTCATACGTGCAACTGAAGGCGAGGCGGTTACCGTCCGGCGACCAGGCGGGGGCGCCGTGCCCGCAGGGAGGATTGTCCGGATGCGTGATCTGTACAGGATTGCCCCCCGCTGCGGGCACCGTCCAAATCGTGGAAGGCGGCATGGCGTCGTAGGCCGACTGACCAAAATCGCGAAGGGGATCCGACTGGAAGGCAATCTGAGAGGTGTCCGCTGACCATGCGGGGTGCGACCCGAAATCGGTGAGCTGGATTGCCGTACCGCCCAGCGCCGGCACTAACCAAATGCCCCCATGTTTGCGGGAATAGTAGGCAATGCTTTTTCCGTCGGGTGACCAGGCCGGCTCCAGGTTTTCCTCGCCGTCCGAAGTCAGTTGAACTTCCCGGCCGCCCACCGCGAGCGACTTCACGTAAATCTCAAATCTGCCGCTCTGGTCGGAGCTATAGGCGATCGAACTGGCATCGGGAGAAAGCGAAGGGTAAACATCCAGGCCGCGCGAAGACGTGACTTGTTCGATGGTGGCATCGTCCGGCGTGGGTAGAGAGGCCGTCGGCTCAACCCGGTTCCGGGGATGCCGAAATTGCCACGCGGACCAACCCAGCGCGCCAATTAGAATGAATGCGCCAAGCGCGGCGACCGCGCGCCAGCGGTTTCGTAGGGGCGCTTCGCGAACCGACCCTACAGCGCTCGGAACGGACGCGGCCGCAGGCACGGCAGCGCCAGGCTCTGTAGCGCCGCCCTTGAGGGCGGCAGGTGCCGGGCCCAACCCCGGCGCTACGACTCGGGCCGAATCGGTATCGCGCTTGAGGCGCTTTAAATCAGTGCGGATTTCGGAGGCATGTTGATAACGCAGGTCCCGATCCTTTTCGAGAGTCTTGTCGATGATTCGCCCCAACTCCGCCGGCAGAGCGGGGTTCAGGCTGCTTGCCGGTGCCGGCGCGCGGTTCAGAATGGCGTCGTGAATCAGCGCCGTCGTAGCTCCTGGAAACGCCGCTTGCCCCGTCGCCATCTCATACAGAACGGCGCCGAAGCTGAAGAGATCCGTGCGGGCATCGATTTCCTCGCCGCGCGCCTGCTCAGGCGACATGTAATCCACCGTCCCCATCGCCACGCCGGTGTGCGTGAGGGAAGACTTCCCGTCGCTCGTTGGGCCTTCGCCGCGCGCATCGGCCTGCGTCAACTTCGCCAGGCCGAAGTCCAAAATCTTGGGCTGAAGCATTCCGCCGCGTGAGACGATAAAAATATTGGCGGGCTTGATGTCGCGATGGACAATTCCCTTCTGGTGCGCGGCGTCCAGAGCATCAGCAATTTGAATTGAAAGTTCGAGCAGGGTGTCGAGCCGTAGGGGCATATGCCGGCTGACGGATGCCCGTACGTCGTAGGGGCGAGGCGCTGTCTCGCCTGACGGCTGGAATCCGTCAGCCGACGGATTCGGCGGTTCGCCTTGCGCCAGCATTTCGCGCAAGGTCTCGCCTTCCAGCAACTCCATGGCGATGAACGGTTGGCCATCCTGCTCACCCACGTCATATAGGGTGCAGATGTTGGGATGATTCAGTGAGGAAGCGGCGCGGGCTTCGCGTTGGAAGCGCTCCAGCGCGGCGGGATCAATCACTGGTTTACCCTGAGGACGCGAACGGAAATCGAGGCCCGGATCCAAGATAAACTTCAGCGCCACAGCGCGGCCCAGGCGAGTGTCCTGAGCTTTGTAGACCACGCCCATTCCTCCGCCGCCCAGCTTTTCAATGATGTGGTAATGGGAAACAGTTCGGCCCAGCATCACACTCGAGCCCGCAGGTGCTTCAGCGCGCGCCTGATCGCCCGCGAGGGATTGCGCGGCCACATCCATGGCGGGAGTTCCAAGGAAGCTCCCCGTGGTTTCCCCTTTTGCCAAGAGCGACTCAACTTCCTTGCGTAAAGACTCATCGCTCGCGCAGGCCTCCGCGAGAAACCGGGCGCGCTCAACGGCGGGGCGCACCCGGGCCTCGTGGTACAACCGTTCGACTTTCCGCCAGCGGTCATGCTCCATGGGGAGTCTCTTTATCCAGCTCGCGGCGCAGCCAGCTTTTGGCGAACTTCCAGTCTCGCATAACGGTCTCGGGCGAAATCTTGAGCGCCTCAGCCGTTTCCTCCACGCTGAGCCCGCCGAAGAATCGCATTTCCACCACACGACTCTTTCGCTCGTCTTGGGCGGCGAGGACCTTCAGCGCGTCATCAAGGGCTACCAAATCGCGGCTGCGTTCCTTTCCCACTGCCAGCGATTCTTCCAATTCCAGGGGCGCGACATCACCTCCGCGCTTTTGGGCGTGGCGAGTGCGAGCCAAATCCACCAGAATTCGCCGCATGACCTGCGCGCACAGGGCGAAAAACTGGGCGCGATTTTCAAAGCTCGTCTGCGTCTGGTCCACCAGCCGGACATAAGCCTCGTGAACCAATGCGGTGGCTTGCAAAGTATGGCCCGGGCGTTCGTTCGCCATGTAGCGGCGCGCCATGCGGTGCAGTTCCTGATACACCACGGACATGATTTTGTCGAGCGCGGCGGGTTCACCCTCGCTCCACGCCTTTAGCAGTTGAGTTACTTGCAATCCCGACGGTTTCATTCCTGAATTGCCCGAGCGAAAGGCTGTTAAGCACAAGAAATTAACACGTTTGCCGAGGGTTTACCACATTTCGAAGAAAGGGAAGGATCGGTCAAAGAATATTTTTGCACCATGACAGTTTCCCGCCCACTTTTGCGCTTTAGAGGGTGAGGCAGCCAGTGGGCTGCCGGTAATCAAATTCGCGAGAAGGAGAAGGTCATGAAAACGAATCGAATGCTTACGGTAGCAGGGCTGGCTGTTCTGGCTGTGGTTGCGGCTGGCTTCAACGCAAAAGCCCAGGCCGTCCCAACCGTCCAGGGAAAATTCACTCTTTCATCCGAAATTCGGTGGGGCAGTGCGACTTTGGCCGCCGGTGACTATTCCTTTACACTGGATCATGGGTACCCCGGCAGCGCTGTTACGGTCCGCCGTGGGACGCAGATCGTGGCTCGCATCATGACCCAAGGCGTGTCGGATATGGAGTCGGGCAAATCCGAAATCATTGCCGAGAACGGAATGGTTCGCGCATTGAATCTGCCCATAATCGGTGCAAGTCTTCACTTTATGCAGCAGAGATCGACGCGCCGCTTTGCCCAGCGTGAAGTTCCCATGGCCAAGATCATTCACCTCACGGTGACAGGCAATGGTCGATAAACCTCGCCGCGGAATACAGAGGGCCAGTCATCCCACCCAGGCTGGCTCTCTGTAATTCCCGACACCCATCAGATCAATCCTTATGGCCCTGCAACCTTTCCCGGCTGATTCTCAAAAGATTGAACGGCAGGATGACCGGCTTGAGACCCTAAAAGTCCATCGATGGTCTCAAACAATTCCTGCGGCCGAACGGGTTTGGAGACATACGCGTCCATCCCTGCAGCCAGCAGGCGTTCGCGATCCCCGGTCATGGCTTGAGCCGTGAGTGCAATGATGGGTATTCGGGGAGTGGAGCCGTTTTCTTTTGCCCGGATTCGGGCCGCGCATTCCTCGCCATCCATCTCCGGCATGAGCATGTCCATCAGGATCAGATCAAACGTGGGCCCGAAAGCCGTTTCCAGTGCCTCCAGCGCCTTTTTTCCATTGGCCACTACCGTGACCGAGTGTCCCCGCTTTTCGAGCAATTTCGTGATCAGGGCCTGGTTGACCGGATTGTCCTCCGCCACCAGAATATGCAGCCTGCGATGGTTTTCGCGAAGGGAGTGCCGAGTGACCAAGGACGGCACTGAGCGATCCACAGGTACTCCCAGAGCCAGGAGCATGGCTTCCAACAGCTCAGATTGCTTGACGGGCTTAAGGAGATAAGCCGCGATGCCGAATTGCCTGCACTTTGCCGCGTCGCCGGCCTGCCCCGCTGAGGTCAGCATGAGAATCGCCGTGCGGGCGAATTCAGGGTCTCGCCTTATCCGCTCGGCGACATCAAACCCGCTGAAGTCCGGCAACTGCGAGTCGAGGATGATTACCGCATAGGGATTTCCGGCTTGCTTGCTCTGCTTGAGGGCCTCCAGCGCCGAGTATCCGCTTTCCGATGCCCTCGGAGCCATGTTCCAACGCTTCAGGACCTCAATCAGAATGTGACGGTTCGTGGAATTATCATCCACTACCAAGGCGGGGAGATTTCTAAGGCGTTCGAACTCGGCCCCTTGAGGGCTCCCCACCCTCCGGCCCGCGCCAAGCTGAGCGGTGAAATGGAACACGCTTCCGTTGCCGACTGCGCTTTCCACCCAGATTTTTCCCTGCATCAGGCTGACCAGGTTCGACGTAATCGCCAACCCCAGCCCCGTGCCGCCATAACGCCGTGTAGTTGAAGGGTCGGCCTGCTCGAATGCCCCGAAAATAAGCTGGTGCTTCTCGGTAGGAATGCCGATTCCAGTATCGCGCACGGTGAAATGAAGGATCACCGGCTCGTCCGGCTGAAACTTAGGCCGGCCTGCCGGGATAGGCCTGGATTCTTCGGCCAAGTCAAGGGGTCTAGAAGATTCCTTCGAAAATCCGCCACCGGCTTCACCACTCACTGATTTGTTCATTAAGTCGACTCTTACCTCGACCTCACCTTTCTCCGTGAACTTAATGGCATTTCCGACCAGGTTCATGATGATTTGCCGCAATCTGCCGGGATCCCCCACCACGAAATCAGGGATGTCAGGTGAGAAGGAGCAGACCACTTCCAGTCCTTTTTGATTGGCTCGAACTCCCAGGGACTTTACGGCGTCTCCGACACTTTCGGGAAGGTTAAACTCAATGGCATCCAGTGTAAGTTTGCGCGCCTCGATTTTGGAGAAGTCCAGAATGTCGTTCACCAGTGTAAGCAGCGCTTCCGTGGAGAACTTCAGCATACCCATATATTCGGATTGCTCAGCCGTAATGGATGTGCCCAGCAGAAGTTCGCTCATCCCGAGAATGCCATTCAAAGGCGTGCGAATCTCATGGCTCATGTTGGCCAGGAACTCGCTTTTCGCGCGACTGGCGGCCTCGGCTCGCACCTTAGCGTCGGCCAGCTCAGCGAAGGCCTTGGTCAACTCGCGAGTGTTCTTCTCCTGCCTATCCCGGGCAGTCTCCAAGTCGGCGGCATAGCGCTTCAAATCCTCTTCCACCTGCTTGCGCTCAGTTACGTCGCGGGAGATGCCGAGCGTTCCAATCGTGGCTCCCTTCACGTCATGCAAGGACATTTTCGTGGTCGAGGCCCAGGTTTCACGGCCATCCGGCCAGGTTTCCTTCTCCTCCTTGGCCACCACAGGTTGGTTTGTCCTAATGATTTCCTGTTCGTCAGCAAAGGCGAGTTGGGCATGTTCGGGGGTAAAGAAGTCGAAGTCAGTCCTGCCCACCGCCTGGGCTGGGTCGCCCAACCCAAACGCTTGTGCAAGCGCCTTGTTGATCCGGATGAAGCGGCTTTCGCGGTCCTTGAAATAAATGAAGTCCGGGACGCTATCCATCAGCAGGCGCATAAGGTCCCGTTCCCGAGCCAACTCTTCAACCAACTGAGCCAGTTCCAGGGAGTGCCGGTCTTGGGCGGCCCTGGCGGTTTCCAGGTCCGCGGCGTACCGTTTGAGTTTTTCCTCTGCGCGCTTGCGCTCGGTGATGTCGTTCATAACGCCCAGGTAAGCGATCACTTTACCCTGTGCATCAAATATGGGAGCGGTGGAAAGCTGGAAGTCAACATATGTTCCGTCCCTGCGCTTCCTGCGCAACTCCACGTTTTCCAGCGACTGGCCACCCATCAGTTGACTCAATATGGCGTGATGACTTTCCCTTTCCACCTGCGATACGTAAGGGAGGGGCTTGCCGAGGACTTCTTCCGCCCTCCAGCCGAACATTTTTTCGGCGGCCGGGCTGAACATCACAACGTTGTCATTGCAGTCGAGTGCGGTCAGGGCCACGGGCGAAGAGTGCACCACCGCCTTCACCAGTTCGTCGGCTTTGTGAAGGGTTTCATCCACCCCTTTGCGATGGAGAGCCGCACCCAGGGTTCGCGCCGCGGCGCGCAAAGCCTCCGTCTCGGTGGCCGACCATTGGCGCGCGCTGACGCAGTCCGTAAAGCCGATCAATCCCCACCACAATTCGCCCACAAAGATAGGGACGTTGATGAGAGACTTGATCCCCTGTGCCTCCAAGTGCTGCCGGGTCGCCTGGGAAAGCTCGCAGGTCACACCCTGAACCACATTCCCCCGGCGGAGCTCATTCCTCCATTCCGCCAGGCCGTTTTCCTCCCAGGAAAACAACTGCAATCGGGAATTGCCGATTTGCGGAATAACCTCGGGTGATGTCCATTCGAATCGCTGTCTTGACACCAGCTCACCCCGCGGACCGGCGTGGTTTTCAAAGATGCAGGCTCTGCTGACGGAGACGGCGTGTCCCAGCCGCTCCAGGACCGACTGGATGTTTTCCTCCCAATCGCCCTGCGACAGCAGCTTTTCGGCTGCAAAGCTTACTGCTTCCAGAATTGCATCCCGGCGGCGGAGGGCCTCCTCCGTCTGCACCTGCTCCGTAACATCCCGATGGATGCTGAGGAAGGCGGATTTGCCGGCGTATTCGACCTCGGCCAGGGTGACGAACACCCGGGTAATCCGGCCATCCTTGCGAGTGCGGGCCGTGCAGAATCCTGCGCTGCCGGTTCCCTGGCGGACGCGCCGAATCTCATCCTCGAACCTTGCACTTTCGCGAATCAGGGCGCGACAATCTGAACCCACCAATTCCTTGCGGCTGGTTTCGTAAATTTCGCAGGCTCGCCGGTTGACATCGAGAATGACCCTGCTGTCCGACTCAAAGATCAGGAAAGCGTCATTGGCGTTTTCAAACAGCTCGCGGTATTGCCGCGAGAGGGAGGACTCGCGGCGCAGCCACTCGCGTAGAACGTCCGCCTGCCGCCGGGCCCGCCTTCTGTACAAGATCAAGCCTGCCGCCAGGCCCAGCATCCCACCGGCCAGGACGATCAAAATGATCGAGGTGCTCCAGGCGCTATCCAGTCCCATCGTCCCGTGCCAGGGCGTCAACGATAGCGCAGCCCACCATTTCCCGGTGGCCCCGGGCTCACGAATTGACGCGGCGGCTTTGCAGCTGATCCAGTTCTGGTTGGACGTAACGGGCATAGCATTCCGGACAGATCCCATGGCTGAATTGAATCTCCGAGTGGTCGCCCAGATACCCTTCAACTTGTTGCCAGTAATTCCGGTCATTGCGAATCTTTTTGCAATACGAACAAATGGGCAGCAACCCTTGCAGCGTCTTGACGCGTGACAATGCCTCTTCCAACTCCTGGACACGCTGGGCCAGGGCCTGCTGAAGTTCCAAAACGCGAATTCCCACCTGCACTCTCGCGCGAAGCTCTCCGCGGTCGAAGGGTTTGGTGATGTAATCATCGGCCCCGGACTGTAGACCGTGAATCTTGTCTTCCTGGCCCTTCCGGGCGGTCAAAAGGATCAGGTAGTTGGCGCGCGTTTGCGGGCCGCTGCGAATCCGCCGGCAGATTTCAATCCCGTCCATGCCCGGCATCAACCAATCGAGGATCGCCAGTTGCGGTGGGGCGGCCCCTTGCATTGCCTCCAGAGCACGCGTGCCGTCTTCGACTGCGACGACCTCATAACCCCACTTGCGCAAGTTTGCTGCGACGATATGCCGCGAAACGGACTGATCTTCCGCCACCAGGATCTTCATCCCATCAATCCTTCGTTTCAGGTAGTGCCCCAACTTCCATCGCAGGGCGAGGCGGCGCCTCGTCCCAACGAAGGCGGGCCATCGGCCCACCCCGACGGTTGAAATTGGAACCCTTCCACCTATTTACATCCGTTCATCAGCGGCCATGCGGCTGGCCCGCGCCCGCCTTGCGCAGGGCAATGGAAAGCCCTTCGAGGGTATAAGGCTTCCCGATAAAAGCCGCGGACCGCGCGTCCGGAGCGTCCCCCAGAATCTCCCCGGTGCTGTAGCCGGAGGCGAAAACCACCCGCACCAGGGGATCGACCGCGCGCATCCGCCGAAAGGTCTCTAGCCCGCCGGCCTCCGGCATAATTAAATCCATTAAGACGCAATCGATCTCCTTGCGATGCTTCTCGTAAATCTCCATCGCCTGCCTTCCGTTCTCAGCGGCGTAAACCTGATATCCGAGCCCTTTCAAACCTTCCACGGCGAAGGCGCGAACCAGCGGTTCATCGTCCACCACCAGAATGGTTCCCCATCCGGGCGGTATTCGACTATACGCTCCGGTATTCCTCTGCGCGGCCGGAGCAGGAATCAAGGGAAGTACCAGGGTGAACCGCGCGCCGCGGCCGGGCTCGCTTTGGACGTTGACGATTCCGCCGTGGTTTTTGACGAAGGCATAAACCATGGCAAGCCCCAGACCGGTGCCTTGACCCGGCTCCTTGGTGGTAAAGAACGGTTCAAACACTCGCGATGTCGCTTCCGGCGCGATCCCCGTGCCGGTGTCCTGAACGGAGATGCTGACATGACGCCCCGGCGGGCTGGTCCGCGCAGTTCCCGAGGGCCCGGCCTCTACGGTGGTGGATACAGCTTCCAGTGTAAGCGTCCCCCCGCGCGGCATGGCATCGCGGGCGTTGATGCACATATTGAGCAGGGCTTGCTCCAGGTAACCGGGCACGACGCTGACCCACAATGCTTCATCGGCTTTTTTGGCATTGACGATGATGTTTCGATCAAAAGTGCGCGCCACCATGCGCCGGACCCGGTCAAGCGCGCCCGAAACCGAAACCGGCTTCACCTGATGCTGGTCGGGCCGGGCAAATGCCAGAAGCTGGCGCGTGAGGTCGGCAGCGTGTTCAGCCGATTGCTCGATCATGCCCAGCGACTCCTGCAAGGGATGATCCGGGGTCAAGCGTTGGCGGGCCAGCGATGCGAAGCCCATCATCACGCTAAGCAGATTATTGAAGTCGTGCGCGATCCCCCCGGCCAGAGTGCCCAGCGCCTCCATTTTTTGCGCTTGGAAGAGCTGTTGCTGCAGCCGTTCCTGCTCTTGGCTTGATTTTTTGCGTTCGTCGATGTCCTGAACCATCGCCAGAAGGTTTGCCGGCCGGCCGGTAGCGTCATGAAGAAGCGAGAGTTGGGTGGCGCACCACACCGGCTCGCCGGACTTTCGCAGGTAACGAGTTTCATAGCTCACCTGCCCGCTTCCATTTTCCAGCAGCGATTCCAGCCTCTGCCGGGCCAGGGGAGCGTCCTGCGGATAGGCAGTTGCCAGGAAGCCTTTTCCCCCCAACTCTTCGCGCGAATATCCAAGCAAGCGCGCAAAGGCAGGGTTGACGGTGTTGAGTGAGCCCTCCAGGCTGGCCAGCGCCACGCCAAAGTGAACCTGTTCGAAAATTGACCGGAAGCGCTCCTCTGAGACGCGCAATTGCTGATAAAGCTCGCCGCGTTCCAGCGCCAGGGCTGCCTGCGTGGCGATTTGATCAATCAGAATGCGCGAGAGTGGCCGGATGCTGTCCGGTTCTGCGGCCACCGCTTCCAGCACGCCCAGCAGGCGCGTAGTAGTTCGCAGGGGAACCGCCAGCAGGCACTGCTCCTCCGGCTCGAAGCCCAGGCAGCGAGGGTCCTCCGCAACGCGCGGAATGTAGACGGCCTCCTTCGTCTTGACCGCTTCGCTCTGGAACGTATTTTCGCGAAGCTGAATGGTGCGTCCCGGGGTGCCGTTTGGCTCGCCACTCGCCACCGGCCGCAACTCCCCAGCCGCCTCGTCCAAGCGATAGATACGTGTGCGAATCAGGTTTTCGCGTTCGGCCAGGCGCGCCAGGACGTCTTCAAGGACCGACTCCACGTCGAGAGCACCGGCCAAAGCCGCATTGACCTCCAGAAGAAAAGAGAGTGAGGAGTCCTTTCCACCGCCCCGGGCGTAGCCCGCAAGATTCCCGCTCGCCGCCGGTTCGTGCCCTGCCTTCTTCGAACTCTGTGAGGGCAGGAAGCCCCCTGGCGGAAGATTCGTGGAAGTTGTGGACATTCTGCTCCTTAAGGCTCTGGAGTGCCCGTGCCGCCCGATTCTGCACTCTTCGATATCTGGAGTTCGAGGGACCCCCGCAGAGTCCGGAATTCCGATCGATGGGCTCGGCAGTCCGGCAATCGGACCCCACCAGCTTTACTTGGCACGGCATCTTGCCTGCAATTACAGTGGAGGCGGGAGACAGTCCGCGGATCCCAAGGCCCAGCCCGCGGCTTCCACGATCAGCCAGTATTACGATTCGGCTGAAAGGACGCGGACTGCAAACTCAGGCGTCCGTGCCACGCCTGATTCACCACATAAGCTTCCTTAAAGCGATCTAACTAACGCGTGCGACCAGGCTTCCGGCACAAGCTTGCCCGCGCGCTTGAGCGGTCGCAGCCGCAAATGCACCGGCTAGGGCCACTCTCTGAACCTCTGCAATTATCTTCGGCAGAACCTAGGTTAAACTTGAGTAATGTTGGGACCTGAAGGGTAAGGTAGAAACCCTCAACTCCTGAATCCTAGATTTGAATTTTTGAATCAACCGAATTCCCGGACAAATGATGGCCAGAAAGAAGATTCGACCTGGTTTAGACTCACCGCTACTATGATCCACGAAAGCACGTAGGGGCGCGACGGGAAACCTATTCCCAGCCTTTGCGAATCCTCTACCGCCGCATTTCCTGCGGGAGCCTCTCCTCAACTATAATGCCCATGTGTATCTCACCCTCGTCCTCTGCTGTCTTGCATTAAATGCCTGCGGCGCGGCGTATTTGATCGCGCGCGCCAACCTGGAACGGCAGCGGAAAGCGCTCTTTGCTCTGGCGGCGGTGGTTTCGGTCGCGCTGAAGATTATTCTGGCCAGCCGCTGGAGCGATTACGACGTGGGCTCCTACGAAGTTGTCGCCTCGCTGGTGCTGCACGGCAAAAGCGTCTACGCGAACACCGAGCGTTACAACTACGCGCCCTTATGGTCGTTGTTTGTGACAGGGCTTAAGCAGTTGTCAGCCTGGCTACCGCCGCTTGGACGCCATGCCTATCACATTGCGATTGCTGGTTTTCTCGCAGTGGTGGACGTTGCGCTCGCCGCCCTGCTGGCAACCCGCTATCAATACAACGCCGCGGTCTTCTTTCTATGCTGCCCGGTAACAATCATCCTGACGGGTTCGTATTCGCAATTCGACAATCTCGCTCTGCTCGCCGGGCTCGCGGCCTGGTTGCTGATCCGCAAGGGGAACGCCACGTGGGCACGCGTGCTGTCCTCCGCAGGATTGCTGGGATTATCGCTGGCCATCAAGCACATCTGCTTCTTGTTTCCCATCTGGCTGATCTTCTGGTCCAGCCTCGGCAGTTTGCGGAAACGCATCGCCGGCGCGGCAATCGCTTACAGTCTCTTCGCAGCTTCATTCCTGCCCTGGGCCACGGACGCGGCATCGCGCGCGGGAATCATGCAGCATGTGTTCCTTTATCGCTCCAGGTTTTACTATTCCCTGCTTCACCTTGTGGCCGGATCAAGGCATTTTTGGCTGGTTTCCGGCCCTGAGACGAGAATTCTCACCCTGGTCTGGATCGGCGTGTTGGCCATCGCGGGAATTCTGGCCGCGCGCGGCAAATCCGACTTGTTCGCGATGTATCTCCTGACCATGGTGGCGGCCTCGCCTGCCCTAAACGACTACTATCTAGCTCTGCCCATTCTGGCGAGTGCGATTTTCTATCCCCGCTGGCCGATTTGGAGTTTCCTGGCCTCCGCGATGGTGGTTTTGTTCAGCTCGCCGGGAGGGGTTTTCGTGCTTCCCTTTAGTCACCTTTATTACCTTTCGATGATGAGTTGCCAGGTTGCCGCCGGAGCGCTATTCGTCGTGCAAATGCGGCGAATGCAGCCGGCCGAATCGGATTCACTCTATGCGGCTGCGAGCGCAAGGAAGGCATTAACGCTCACCATGGGCAGCTATGCTGTATTGTTTGTCCTGCTGGCAGTTAAAGCCTGGACGCTCGGCCTTACGACCTCCAAATGGATTATGCCGGTGGATGGTGGATGAGTCTGCCCAACGATCAAAACACTCCGGCAAATAACATCGCCGTCCCTGCGGCCGAGCCCGTGCTGACGATCGTCATGCCTGCTTACAACGAGCAGGACATCATCGATGCGACGGTAAAGGAATGGCACACGGAGGTCATCGCCAAGCTGCCGGGCTCGCGCCTTCTGGTTATCGATGACTGCAGCACCGATGGCACCACGGACAAGCTGCGCGAGCTTGCCCGCACTTTGCCGGGCGTGGAATTTATCCGGCAGGAAACCAATGGCGGGCACGGCAGAGCTCTTCTTGACGGCTTCCGCCAGGCTCGCAGCGCGTTCGTTTTCCAGACGGACAGCGATCGCCAGCACTCGCCGGCCGATTTCTGGAAATTATGGGAGCAGCGAGAGCAATTCGACTTCGTGTTCGGCGTTCGCGCCCGGCGGCAGGACGGCCCATCCCGCCGAATCGTCGCTACACTGATGCGAGTCCTGAACTTGCTGCTGTGGCAGCGATGGATTGCCGACGCCAACTGTCCCTTCAAGCTCATGAAAAGCGATGCTCTGGCCGCCGTGCTTCGGCAGATTCCACCAGATGCCTTCATTCCCATGGTTATGATTTCGATTCTGGCGCGGCGGGGCAAGTTCCGTGTTGCGGAAGTCCCTGTTCAGCACTTCCAGAGGCGAGGGGGTACAGCCTCGTTGAAAGGAATTGGCCGGTGGATTCGAGTGGCAAGGACTTGCGTCTGGCAGCTTGCAAGAATGCGCTTCGCCCGGAGCGATTGAGTCCGGGTTGCCGAGCGGCTTGAGACCAAGCCCAAAACCCGTCCCAATTGCGGACACCCGAAACCCAAAACCGCACAGTGGCCCCTGTTCCATTCCCCGATTGAACCTGTATCTTCAACAAAAACCAAACCCTTCGCCCTACGCAAGTGGAATGGATAATGCTGAGACGGTAGGCGGAGGAGTCTCCCCCCATGCGAACCCTGCTTCAGGATCTGAGGTACGGAGTGCGGATGCTGATGAAGAACCCGGCGTTCACACTCGTGGCAGTATTGACTCTGGCGCTGGGCATCGGCGTCAACACCGCGATCTTTACGATCGTCAACGCCGTGCTGCTGAATCCGCTCCCCGTCAACGATTTCTCCCGCCTTGTGCAGTTGGACACCATCGATCAGAAGACGACCGTGGCGATCGGCAACGCCAACCGCCTGGGAGTTTCGTATCCCAACTTTGAGGACTATGAACGCCAGCAGGACGTTTTTACCGGCATGGCGGCGTTTCAGGGAATCGGCCTGACCCTGGGGGGAGGCGACAAGCCCCGGCAATTTCAGGGAAGCCTGGTGACCGCCAATTACTTCGACGCGCTGGGCGTCCGCGCCGTGATGGGGAGAACATTTCATCCCGATGAGGACAAGCATCCGGGCGGCGACACAGTGGCCGTCATCAGCTATAGCTTGTGGTCGCGCGAGTTTGGCGGCGCGCCGGACATCCTCGGCAAGCAATTGAAGCTCAATGCCAACACCTTCACGGTGATTGGAGTTACGCCGCCCACCTTCAAGGGTACTTTCCTCTTCTCCAATACCGACCAGATATGGATTCCCGTGAGCATGCATACGCAGGTTCTTGCAGGCTTCATCGAGGCGAATTTCCAGAACCGCCGGTTCCTGGACTTCCAGTGTTTCGGCCGGTTGAAACCCGGTGTGACGATCGGGCAGGCTCAGGCGGAAATTCAGACCATCGCATCCAGGCTGGCCACGCAGTTCCCCAAGGAAAACAGCGGACGGAGCGCCGTCCTTTCGCCCCTCGCCGACGCCACGGTGGGAATCAATCAGCACCAGCAGCTCGTAACCGTGGGCGCCATGATGATGAGCATCGTGGGCCTGGTGCTTCTCATCGCTTGCGTCAACCTGGCCAATCTGCTGCTGTCGCAGACGGCGCGGCGCGAGAAGGAAATGTGCCTGCGCGCGGCGTTGGGAGCCAACTCGGTCCGCCTGATGCGGCAATCGCTGACGGAAAGCTTTCTGATCTCCCTGCTGGGCGGGGGCTTGGGATTGCTGATCGGAAGCTGGGGGCGAATGTTCCTGTGGTCCATTCGCCCGCCCTTTCTGCAGCAATCTGACCTGGCCTTATCGCTCGACGGGCACGTACTGGCGTTCACGGTGGGCGTGACGGCCTTCACCGCCATTCTGTTTGGAATGATTCCGGCATGGAAGGTGGCGCGGCCAAATCTGATCGAGGCGCTGAATGCCGCAGGACGCAGCGGGGCCATGGCGTGGGGCCGCAGCCGCCTTCGCCACGGCCTGGTGATTGCGGAAATGGCCCTCGCTCTCATCGCCCTGGTGGGTGCGGGGCTGTTCCTGCGCAGCCTGAGTTATGCGGAAGGCCTGAACCCGGGATTTGAGTCGAAGGATCTCTTGGTTATCGGGTTCGACCTTGGCTCGCAGCATTACGATATGCCCCATGGCGAGCAGTATTTCCGCGATGCCATTCAGCAGGCCATGACCGTACACGGAGTGCGTTCGGCGGCCGTCGCTTCAAACTTTCCGCTCGGCGGCGGAATCGGCCGCACCGTTTATCTCGAGGGCGAAGACGAAAAAACCGGACAGCGCGGAACCCTCACCACTTTGAACGACGTTTCGGCAACTTACTTTCAAACCGTGGGTATTCCCCTGCTGGAGGGTCGCGCCTTCACCGATTTTGACGGACCCAAAACCCAGCAGGTGGCTGTCGTGAACCGCGCCGCGGCGCGCCACTTCTGGCCCGGCGCGGACCCCGTCGGCAAGCGCTTCCACTTCTTCGGCAATCCGGAACTGCTGGAAGTGGTGGGTGAGGTTGAGGATTCCTGGCAATTCAGCGTGGGCGAGCCTCCCCAGCCCGTCATCTATCTGGCGATCACGCAGGCCTATCCATCCTTTGCGGTGCTTCACGTGCACAC